>CAIXME010000662.1 GCA_903920425.1 uncultured Pirellula sp.
CTTTTTGTGCTGCCCAGCGAATCCGAAAACTTCTCTGTCTCGGTTGCTGAAGCACTTGGTCACGGTGTTCCCTGCATCGTATCCAAAGGAGCACCGTGGAAGTCGATCGAATCGAATCGGTGTGGCTGGTGGGTCGAGAACGACAGCAATTCGATTGCAAGCAGTTTGAGGACAGCTTTGGCTTTGTCCGATGATGAACGACGCGAAATGGGCAAGCGAGGTCGGGAGCTTGTGGAACAAAATTTCAGCTGGCAAGTCATCGCTTCGAAGTACATCGAATTGTATTCCTGGCTACGCGGCCATGCCCCTTGCCCTAGCTTTGTTCACGTTGATTGATTGGTATGGCAGGGCTCGATTTACGCAACTACAAAAGCAGCACATCAAACCGAACACGAATTCGGCGAGCAATGTGGTCCATTGTATACCTGACGCTGTTTCGACCTACGCCGCGATTTCTCTTCGCGTGGCGGCGGTTTCTACTCAAGTGCTTTGGGGCAAAATTAGCACGCCGGACTTATGTCTACTCGTCGGCCAAGATTTGGGATCCACTGATGCTTTCGATGGACTCGGACTCGGCCATCGATAGCGATGTAGATTGCTACTGCATCGTGCCAATTCAGATCGGAGCCAATTGCACCATCAGCCGCGGTGCGTTCCTATGCACTGGCAGTCATGACATTACTCATCCGCGAATGCCGCTAGTTGCCAAGCCGATAACCATCCATGACAACGCATGGATCTGTGCTAGGTCGTTTATTGGCCCTGGCGTAACGGTCCACAATGGGGCCGTCGTTGCTGCATGCGCCGTCGTGACCAAGGATGTTGAATCTTGGACTGTAGTTGGTGGAAACCCGGCCACGAAGCTAAAATCACGTCAGATCAACGAAGTTGTCTAGCAAGAACTTAAACACGGCAAGAATCGCAATGAAGTCGCAAAGCCCCTCAAATAGCGAGCAATTACTTTGATTTCGGTTGTAATTCGCACTAAAAACGAAGAGGTGAATCTACCTCCCTGTTTGGATGCGCTGAAGTGGTGCGATGACGTCGTTATTGTCGATGCTGGTAGCACTGACTCATCTCGCGAAATCGCGGAAGCTGCCGGAGCGCGAGTATTTGTTAAGGATTTTGCGACCGAGGATGCACAGCTCAACTGGATTGCAAAAAACGTAGATTACCATCACCCCTGGGTATACTTTTGCGATGCAGATGAAATCGTCACCGAGGAACTCAAAGACGAACTATTGCAAATCGCTGCCACGCCTGATTTGGATCTCGTTGCCTATCGGTTGCGGTACAAAAACTACTTTATGAATCGATGGATCCGACACTGTGGAATTTACCCGGTGTGGCTGTTGCGATTCTTTCGACCCGAGTTCGTGAGCTGGGAACGCACGATCAACACGACCGTGTCAGTGCAAGGAAAAGAGGGACGGCTCAATAGCCATTTCCTTCATTTCAGCTTTCGCAAAGGGATCGCCTCTTGGTTCGAAAAACACAATCGCTACTCGACCTTTGAAGCGATTGAGTCTCGCCGCAGTCTAAGCACTACGACGGTAAACTGGAAGAATATCTTTCAGTTGAGGAACCACGCAGCGCGGCGAACAGCGCTCAAGGAGCTTTCGTTTCGGATGCCGTTTCGACCGCTTCTCCGATTCTTCTACATGTACATCATTAAACTTGGATTCCTCGACGGAATACCCGGATTTCATTATTGCTTGCTGCTTTCATTGTATGAGTACATGATTGTTCTCAAGATGAAAGAGCTGGATCAACAAGAAAAAGGCTCTGCGTAGCGACACCATCGCGCGTGCGACTAGCCCGTTTCTAAAATTGCTTCAATCTACTCAAACTAGCCGCATCCAACTGCTGGACGTGCTTTGCGTCTTGGCGCTGCTCAGCTTCGCGCCGATGCTCTTTTTGCAGGGGCTGAGTTTGTGGGCTCGGCCGCATTTTCAGTTCTTTCCCGTGGCGTGGCTTGCGTATGCCTACTTTGCAGGTACCTATTGCAGCTTACGCGATTGCAGATCTTGGCCGAGGGTATGTGTCGCTTGGCTGGCTGGGATTGTTTGTGTCGCCGCCGCGTACGAGGCGATCATCTACTGGTCCCCTTGGCTCTCTCAATTCGCTGCGATCCTCTTGGTGGTCGCTTGGAGCTCGCTTCGCCTGGGGCGTGCGTCCTTTCCGCTAGTCCTCGGACTTTCCAGCCTGCTATGGATCACACTGCCGTTTCCTGTCGGCTACGACCAGAAACTGATTTCCTTCCTGCAATCCCAATCTAGCCTCGCAGCCAGCGTCGTTCTCGATTGCCTCGGTGTGATCCATCTCCGCGACGGCAACATCCTGGAATTGACGAGCAAACGTCTCTTTGTAGACGAAGCATGCAGTGGCGTAGACAGCCTGTATGCTCTCATGACGCTATGCTTAGGAGTCGCGATTTGGTTTCGACTCAACGCGCGGGC
>CAIXME010000663.1 GCA_903920425.1 uncultured Pirellula sp.
TTCACTCCCACGATTGATTAGCACCAAAACAGGCAGACTGCATACCTCCTTTCGCCAAGACATCGCGGCTACGGGCCGCTTAAGTAGCGTTGAACCCAATTTGCAAAACATCCCGGTTCGGACCGCTGAGGGGAGATCGATTCGCTCGGCATTTCTGCCACGCGATGACGATTGGTCGCTCATGACGGCAGACTACTCGCAAATCGAACTACGAGTACTTGCTCACTATTGCGGCGACGAATCACTGCACCAAGCATTCCGCGACGGAATCGATATTCATACCAGCGTTGCGGCCCAAGTGAATGGCGTAGACCCATCCATGGTGACTGCCGAAATGAGACGAGGTGCCAAGGCGGTTAGCTTTGGAATCATCTATGGCCAAAGCCCGTTTGGACTAGCAAAATCATTGGGAATCGGCCGTTCCGACGCCAGCAATTTCATCGATGCTTACTTCGAAAAATATCCGGGAGTCAAAGGCTTCATCGCAAACACATTGATGGAATGCCGCCAAAAAGGATTTGTAGTAACCATGTCTGGCCGCAAACGTTTCCTTCGCGGAATTCGCGATTACATTTCTTTGCCGGACCAAAAAAAGAAACAACTGCTTGAACCAGAGAGGATGGCAATCAACACTGTCATCCAAGGGTCGGCAGCAGACATGATCAAGCTCGCCATGATAGCACTTCAAAAGGAACTGAAATCGCTCGATTGGCCCGCTCGTATGCTATTACAAATCCACGACGAACTCATCTTTGAAGTCCGATCTGACTATGTCGAAAGACTCGCGACGGTCGTTCGGGAAATCATGACAACCGTTATGCCCCTCACGGTTCCACTGCATGTGGATGTAAAGCATGGCCCCAATTGGGCTGCTTGCGAATTGCTATGAGCCAACCCACACCATCCGATCCCGTTGCCCAGAACTTAGCCGATCAAGTCGCGGTACCACCGCCGTTCGTCGTTGGTATCATCGGTGGCGTGGCGAGTGGGAAAAGTTGCGTAACCGAAATGTTTCAGGAACGTGGAGCGCAAGTCATTTCTGCAGACAAAATCGCTCACCAAGTGTTGAGAGAACCCGCCGTTGTGGCCACTCTTGTCGAACGATTTGGCACCGAGATTTTGGAAGTTCCGCAAACGCTCGATCACCCAATCGCAGCATCTGCACCCTCGATCGACCGAAAGAAGTTAGGCGCGATCGTCTTCGGCGATTCGGAGCAGAACACCTCCAATCGCAAAGCACTCGAAGCGATCGTGCATCCCAAGATACGTCAACTTGGTAGACAGGAATTAGCCCGCATCCTCGCCTCAAAGGAATGCAAATACGTCTTGCTGGATGTACCGCTGCTCATCGAAGGTGGATGGCATTCCCTTTGCAACAAAATCATCTACATCGATACCCCGGTAACTCTCCGCATCCAACTAGCAAAAACCAGAGGCTGGACCGAAGAGCAATTACGACAACGCGAAGCTGCCCAAATCAGTTTGAGCGAGAAAAGACGGCACGCTACCGATGTCCTGGTTAACGAAAGTAACGTCGACCAATTGAGAGCAAATCTCTCAAAGATCATGTCGCGATGGGACTCGATGGTTGCCCCCTAACGCAGCAGTATTTCGACTGGGAATCGAATGCCAACGAATATATGATGGTGAGATTCGTAAAAACCTAATCCCCTCCTTGACCCTGCAGTAACAACTCTAATGTCTCAAATAAACAAATACTCGTCGCGGATCACTCAGCCAAAAAGCCAAGGCGCTTCCCAAGCAATGCTGTACGGGACGGGGATGACCCCCGAAGACATGAACAA
>CAIXME010000664.1 GCA_903920425.1 uncultured Pirellula sp.
CGAAAGCGATCCGAGTGCCGCATCCAGCAGCTCATCGGGAATGGGTGGAATCGGTTCCGATCCAATCTCCGGCGGAGCAGGAGCAGCAGCACCAGCCTCCACCGACCCAGCGGCCTCTACCCCCGCAACACCACCTGTTCAGCCAATCGATCTGCCAGCTGCAGTGAACACCCCTAGCGTTCCAGCTCCGGCCGAACCAGCTCCAGCAACCCCGGCACCAGCCGGAGATTCCGCACCAGCGCCAACGACTCCTGCAGAAACTACCCCTGCAGAAACAAAGCCGGAAACACCGACGCCAACGGAACCTCCTGCATCGACCGGCTCGGAAGCAACCGAACCAAAGCCTTAGTCTCCTTTCCATTCCTGTTGTGGCTCAAGCCGTCATACACTCTACGAGTACTTAGTTAGGTAGCGATCCCTTGTTACTCAGTATGACGGGCCATGGTCAAGCGTCCTCTCGGCATGGCGAAGTCGCCATCGATGTCGAAATCAGGACGGTCAACAACCGATTCCTCAAGGTTTCGGCAAAGGTCTCTGACTACGCCAGCTCCATTGAGCCCCAACTCGAATCGATCGTTCGCGATTACTTGAAACGGGGTAGCGTTACCATTTCGGTACGGATTAGCCATGTCGGTCGCAACAACGCGGCGACCGTCAACCAGCAAACCTTGGAAAGCTACCTCACTCAGTCGCAAAGCGTCGCCAGCAAGCTGGGAATCACGCTGCAATACCAGCTCGGCGATCTCCTGATGTTGCCGGGTGTGCTTGAAACAACCAAGGAATCGGAAGACGACGCGTTGCTGGATTCCGTGCGCCAAACGGTGAAAGACGCTCTGGACGATCTCCAGTCGATGCGAAAGAAAGAAGGGGCTGCGATGGCGGCTCAATTCATCGCTTCTCTGAATCAAATCGATGTGCACAAACAATCGATCGAATCCCGTGCCCCATTGGTTGTTGCGGAATACCGCACCAAACTAGAGCAGCGGTTGAGGACAAGCCTCGCGACGCTGGGCCATGAAACTACGGAAATCGATTTGCTCCGCGAAACGCTAATCCACGCCGACCGGTGCGACATTTCCGAGGAAATCACCCGATTGAACAGCCACTTGGCTCAGTTTCGGGATTTGATAGGCACAGAAGAAAGCCAGGGCCGCCGGCTCGACTTTTTGATCCAAGAATTGTTTCGAGAAACCAATACGATCGGTTCAAAAGCCAACGATTCGCAGATTTCTCAATGGGTTGTATCCATTAAGACTACCATTGAGCAAATACGTGAGCTAGTTCAGAATGTGGAGTAGCGAAAACGTTGGGGAAAGGTGGTAGCAAACCATGTGCAAGAATGGCAAACTCATTATCCTCTCCGGGCCTTCTGGGTCGGGAAAGTCCACCGTGGTGCAACGATTGTTGCAGGAATCGAATCTCCCGCTGACGCTCAGCGTCTCCGCAACCACCCGCCCACCGCGAACCGGGGAGCGAGACGGTACCGATTACCATTTCCTGTCGGACGAGGAATTCAATAAACGCCGGCTGGCGGGCGAATTTTTGGAATGCAAAGAAGTTTTTGGCCGTGGATACTGGTATGGCACACTTCGAAGTGCAGTTTCCACTGGCCTAAATGAGGGAAAGTGGGTAATCTTGGAGATTGATGTGCAAGGCGCACTTTCCGTGCTGACTGACCATCCTCACGCGATTACCATTTTCATACATCCAGGCTCGGTTACCGAACTCGAGAACCGACTCAGGAGTCGTGGTACAGAAAGCGAAGATGCCATTCAAAGGCGACTGGATGTCGCCGCTGAGGAATTGGCGCTCCGGCACCATTACACCCACGAAGTCATCAATCAAGAGATACATACCACTGTCCAGCAATTGTGCAACCTGCTCGCGCAGTACCAGGGAGAAAATATTCCATGCTCGAAGAATTGAAAGAAGAAGCCATCGTCAACAAGGTCGGTGGCCGATTCAAGCTGTCCACTTTGATCCAAAAACGATTGGTGCAAATCAATCGAGGGAGCCGTCCATTGGTGGATATGCAATCCGAAGACAAGATGGAAATCGTTATCCAAGAAATTTTGCAAGACAAGATCTTCTTGACCAGTTCTGGCGAACTGAAGGTCTACAGTGAAACTGCTGACCTAGGCGATTTGCTCGATTTGGATACAGGCGACCTGTAACGCTCCATCTCCATTAATGAACCCTCGCGTTGTTGTCGGAATCTCAGGCGGCATAGCCGCTTTCAAAACTGCGGCCCTAGTCAGTCGCTTAGCTCAACGCGAGTTCGACGTCTCTGTCGTACTAACCGAGGCAGCACAACAATTTGTTGGTGCTGCCACCTTCGCGGCGTTATGCAATCGCCCTCCTGTAACCAAAGCGTTCGATGAACGGTTCCCACTAGGGCCTCACATCGAACTTGCTCAGGATTGCAGTCTCTTTATCGTGGCTCCGGCAACAGCACATGTGATCGCCAGCTGTGCCCTTGGAACAGCCGACTGCTTGTTATCAACTCTCTATCTCAACATGACTTGTCCCGTTGTGTTCGCACCCGCGATGAGCACTCCCATGTGGGAACATCCCGCGGTGCAGCGCAATGTCGATCAATTACAACGCGACGGTGTCCACATGGTTGGACCTGAATCGGGTTGGCTTTCCTGCCGTCGTCAAGGTGCAGGACGTATGTCTGAGCCTGATGCGATACTGGCAGCTTGTGAAACTTTTTTAAAGTAACGACGTCGATTGCTATGGCTCGTATTGTTATCACCTCAGGGCCAACAAGGCAGTATCTCGATCCGGTTCGGTACCTGACCAATGGGTCGAGCGGTCGCATGGGCGCCGCGCTCGCCAAAGCAGCTCTCGATTTGGGGCACTCGGTAACGGTCATCAGCGGTCCCGTCTCGGCACCATACCCAGATGGCGCCCAAGTGATCGATGTTGTTTCCACACAAGAGATGCTCGATGCGGCTGAAAGTGCATTTGAGAATGCAGATGGCTTGATTGGTGCTGCTGCGCCTTGCGATTACATGCCTCAGCATATTGAGCCTCAAAAGATGAGCAAAACAGGAGCAGGGCTCCAGCTCTCGTTGATCGAAACTCCTGACATCGTGGCAACGCTAGGCGCCAAGAAGAAGCCTGGCCAGTGGGTCGTGGGCTTCGCTCTGGAGACGGAAGACATTCGCTTTCGTGCCATCGTCAAAATGTCTCGCAAGTGCTGTGACATGATCGTCTCCAACTGCGCAACAGCCATGAATGCGGAAGACAACGACGTGGAAGTCATCGCCAGCGATGGAACCATCCTTGGCCAAATCAGCGGCCCCAAAACAGACGTAGCCCGCGGAATCTTGGCTCACATTCAATCGCGATTAATTGCACCTATCCATTCAAAATGACACACGCTGACTTCGAAGATCTACCCGATGTATCTCAACCGCTGGACGTGTTGGTGGTTGCCCCGCACCCCGATGATGCAGAATTAGGTATGGGGGGCTCCATTCGCAAATTAATCGATCAAGGCAAACGCGTAGGCATCGTCGATCTAACCACCGGTGAGCCAACTCCCTACGGCAGTCTAGAAACCCGCAAGGCGGAAACAGAAATTGCATCGCAAGCGTTAGGAGTCACCTGGCGCTACAATCTTGGTATGCGAAACCGATTCTTGGAACCGTCGATCGAGAATCGCCATCGCCTGGCTGGTCTGTTTCGCCTCGCACGCCCTCGATGGATATTTGCACCCTTCTGGATCGATGCGCACCCTGACCATTGCGCTGCTACGGAACTTGTTGAAGCAGCGAGATTTTGGGCCAAGCTATCCAAAAGCGATATCGCGGGTACACCCTACCATCCAGAACGTATCTATTACTACTACTGCATCCACCTCAAACAAGTTCCCCAACCAGCGTTCATCATCGACATCACGGAGCAATGGCCAGCCAAGGCTGCTTCGATCGATGCGTTTCAAAGTCAGTTTGTAACGGGGCGACCTTCGGATCCTCCCTCCTTCTTGGAAAAGCTTCGAGAAGAAGCTGCGTTCTGGGGTAAAGCCATCGGCGTACGCTATGGCGAACCTTTTGCTTCGAAAGAACCAATCGGAATGAAACAGTTCGATTCATTGATTTAAAAAGTGTTCCAACATGTGTGCTTCGCCAAGAATCCCAAACCAAGCCCAACTACCGACTGAACCTAGATGGCGCCGCCAACTAGTTGCGGTTTGCTGTTGGCTTTGTGTCTGTATGCTTGGATTCACTGCCTGCACCCCTGCCCCAGACAAAGTCAAAGGGAACATCCGAGTTGTCGCGACCACTGGAATGGTAGCTGATTTGGTTCGTCAAATTGGTGGTGACCAGATCCGCGTCGAGCAGTTATTGAGCAGTGGTGTTGACCCGCACTTATACAAACCCAACACGGACGATGTCCGAGCGGTCACCTCCGCGGATATCGTTTTCTACAACGGTTTCAAACTCGAAGGCAGAATGAGCGACCTACTTGGAAAGGCTAACAGCGCTTCGAAAAAGTATGTCGCCATCGCGGAATCGATACCTAGCTCCGAGAGTATCGGCGATCCCGAGCATGACGCTGCGGACCCGCACGTTTGGATGGATGTGACCCTTTGGGCGCACGCCACGCATGTTATCGAATCAACTCTGGTAGAACGACTACCTGAACATGCTTTGCTGTTTCGCGAACGAGCGAGTGAACTGCGGTCAAAGCTGATGAAACTAGATGAACAGGGCCGCACCTGGATGGCATCGATTCCCGAGAGCCAGCGAGTCCTGATCACATCGCACGATGCCTTCCGCTATTTCGGACGCAGATATGGATTGCAAGTCGAAGGCATCCAGGGCGTTTCGACCTCCTCTGAAGCTGGACTGAAACGGATTAGCGATCTGGTAAGCTTACTGGTAGAAAAGAAGATCCCTGCTGCATTTGTCGAATCAAGTGTCCCGGAAAAATCGATCCGAGCCTTGCTAGAAGGTGCGGCTCAACGAGGCTCCAATGTCGCGATCGGTGGCGAGTTGTATTCGGATGCCATGGGCCCCTCTGGCAGTGAAGCCGAAAGCTATGAAGGCATGATGCTTCATAATTTCCGAACAATTGCCAAGGCTCTTGGCGGCAATACGGATACAGTAAAAGAGCAACCAAAGTGACCACGACTAACGAACCAGAAATTTCCATTCGTATCGCTGACTTGACCGTCGCGTACCAACGCAAACCTGTCTTGTGGGAAATCAACCTGTCGATCCCCAAGGGAGCACTCGTTGGGCTGGTAGGCCCCAACGGAGCAGGCAAAAGCACTCTCATCAAATCCATCATGGATATGGTCCCACGCATTTCGGGCAACGTGGAAATCCATGGCGAATCCCTCGCAAAACAACGCCATCGCATCGCCTATGTTCCGCAAAGAGAATCGGTCGACTGGGATTTCCCCGCGACGGTCCTCGATGTCGTTGCCATGGGACTGTATCGCGAAATTGGGTGGTTCATGCCCGTCGGCAAAGACCACCGTCGTCGAGCTCGCGAGGCACTGGAACAAGTAGGTATTGGGGAATTGGCGGATCGACAAATTAGCCAATTGTCCGGGGGACAGCAACAGCGTACGTTCCTGGCACGGGCACTCGTTCAATCGGCTGACATCTTTCTGATGGATGAACCTTTTGCAGCCGTCGACGCAGCGACCGAGCAGTCGATCATTCAAGTGCTACGTGACCAACAGGCCAAGGGAAAAACCATCTTGGTCGTTCACCACGATTTGCATACCGTTCCGGAGTATTTCGACCACCTGATTTTGTTGAACGTCCGCGCGGTAGCATGGGGACCCATGCAATCAACCTTCACACCAGAAAACCTCCGTCGCACCTACGGCGGACGATTAACCTTGCTAGACGAAGTTACCGAAGCGATGCGACGACGCAATGTTGTCAACTAAGACACGCCTTTCCGGCCCAGTCTTGTGATACCATAACAGATTGGCATAGAAAACGTTTTGTCCCCAGTCTGCCCAGATCATGAGTCTACGATGAAACAAGTTGACGTAACATCAGCCGGCATGACGGACACAGGTCTGATCCGGACCGACAACCAAGATCAGTTCTTTATCGCGGAACTCACGCACAGTATGTCCGTTCGTTCAGGCTCACTGAACGTACCCGCCGGGTCCAGGCTCTTTGGCGAAACGATTGGCCATCTCTTCTTGATTGCAGACGGTATGGGTGGGCATCGCGCTGGTAGCGAAGCGAGTAAACTTGCGATCCACTATTTTACAAACGCAATCCTCAACAATTTGCACTGGCTAGAACGCAACGACTCTTCATCCGAAATCAATTTCACGGACGAGTTAAAACGTATGCTCGTGGACGCTCACGATGCCATACAAGAACGCTCCGCCTCGAGCCAAGAATTTCAGGGGATGGGGACGACATTGACGATGGCCTACGTATCTTGGCCACGCATGATTGTCGTCCATGCCGGCGATACGCGCTGCTACTTGATCAGGAACTCCGAACTGCGTTTGATCACGAGAGATCACACCGTAGCCAATCAAATGATGCAAGCGGGGCGGCTTTCGCCCGATTCGGTCGAACGCTCCCCTTGGTCCAACGTCTTGATCAACGCTCTTGGTGGCGGAGCAGAGGATGTATTTGCAGATGTCTACACCGTTGACCTATTGCCGGGCGATTCCATGCTGATGTGCAGCGATGGGCTCAACAAGCATGTCACCGATGCGGAAATCCAAAAGCTGATCGAGTCTTCCGCCCAGTCGGATACCCATCGAGTTTGCGAAGAACTTATCCAGCAGGCCATCACTGGAGGAGGTTCGGACAACACGACCGTTATCTTCGCACGGTTCAACCCATCGCAAGAGACCGCGCGGCGCATGAAGCTAATCGCCGCCAACCCCACAGAAGAGCGAGTCATTCAGGACATTGCTGCCCCGTACAGCGACTCGGACACCACCCCCGTCGACGTTCCGATCTCGACGGAGGATTCAAAAGACACGGCGGACTTTCCAAACCCGGAACAATCCACCGGTGAGTTTCATTAAGTCTCAACGCCATCGTCACCAGGCAATGGACGAGGATTTTCCTTGACGTCCACTTTCTCGCGCCAGCACTTGCCAGACTTGTAGGTTTCTAGCTCGCTCTCGTATTGCTCGAGCTGCACGTCTTCTTTTTCCTTCGCGATCTTGACGGCTTTTTCCGACCACTCGATGGCCTTCTCGAACTCTCCGACTTCGGCATACGCAGCGGCCAACGTGCTCAGGATGTGCTGCTTTTCATAATTGGTCAATTCGCAAGCCTTGAGCCCCAATTCCAATGCTCGTTTGCCATTGCGAATGCTGTCGTCTGGACTGGTACTCAGCACCCAGGACAAGTTATTCAAAATTCCTGAGCGGTCTTTCTCGTCATCGGGAATCAGCTCGAGCGCTTTCTCGAAGTCAACGAGAGCTTCACTGTATTGGCCCACGGTCAGTCGCACATCGCCACGAAAGCGATACCCCTCCCAGAAATCGGGCTTGATCTTGATGATCTGATCAAACACTTTGATCGATTGCTTGGGCCGGCTGTCTTGCGAATACAGGAATCCTAGCTTTAGCAGCAGGCCAAGATTCTTCGGCGCATCTTTTGGTTCATTCTTGATGATCAACTCGAGATCGTTGATCGCATCGCCAAATCGCTTTTGCTCGCTCGCGATGATGGAACGCATTTCGATAGCGGCGACTCGGCCTGGATCCAATTCGATGGCCGCATCCACATCCTTTTTGGCTTCGTCGATTTTGTCTGATTGCAAAAAGAGTTGAGCTCGAGTCAAAAGCGTCTCAACGTCCTCCTTGGCCATCTCAACCGCTTTGTCCAAATCAGCTTGAGCAAGATCCAAAGCGGCTTTTTTGGCATCCGCGTCTAGTGCTTCCCCGAGAGCACGCATCCGATGAACTCGTGCTCGCGTTTTTAGCAGTTCCACCGACAAAGGCAAAAGCTTGATCTTTCCATCCAGCAATGTGATGGATTCGTCCATCCGCTTTGGATCGCTTGCGAGCAATTCCGCCGTCGAACGAATGAGCATTTCATTGTCGGGACTCGACACCAGCGTCGATTGAAAGAACTCGATCGCCTCCTCCAGCTTTTCATTTTCTACCATGCTCTTGTAGAGCAAGATCACGCTGGCAGGGTTATTCGGGAAAATGGTAACGGACTTTTTCAAGTCCTCGATGACATCCTCTGGTTCGCTTTGCAATCCAGCTCGCATCATCAGCAACTTGGACACTTTGCCCTTGTATTCCGCTTCTTCGCGGTTCGACTCGAGATGCTTTGTCAGATTCGCAACCCCTTCGTCCGCGACCCGTTTTGCTTCTTCGCGTTCATTTCGTCGGGCTAGCAACTCCGTTTTCATCAGGAACGCATCGACTTGGAGCGGGTCGTACTCTATTGCTTGCCCAAGGTCTTCCAAGAAATCATTCAGAAGCTTGTTGAGTCGAGCTTGGGACATGCGTTTGCCACC
>CAIXME010000665.1 GCA_903920425.1 uncultured Pirellula sp.
ACAGATCACGCAGATGGACGCTGCCAATGATCAAGCGAATCAGGGATCATCTGTGAAATCTGTGGTTCATTTTATTGGGGATCTCGTCTATTCGTCGTCGCTCGGAGCCATCGAGCTTCAAAATCGAGTGTAGCTAAATGCTGTATTCTGATCCTATCAAATCGATGTTCATCTTAATGCCGTGCAAACAACTCCCGTTCCGCTATAATCAAGGTTGTTCTCGCGGCGTTCGTCTCGACGTCTTTGAAATTGAGAATCACGCAACGCCGCTGTGTGACCTCTGTCGTTCGTCGGCTCCGCGGAGCTGGATGGTTTCTTCAAGGTAAGGTTTAGGTTATTGAAATGGTGAGACGACGATTGCTTCCTGTATTTGCTCTATTGAGCCAAATGGTGCTTTTCGGCGCGATATTACTCAATGGTTCGTCGGCTCAAACACAGGACACGGCAACCCAGAGCCCCGAGTCGCTCTTGGACAAGATGACCGGCAAGTGGGTGATGACTGGCGCAATCGAAAACGAACAGATTACGCATGACGTAGAAGTCGACTGGATCCTAAATCGTAGATACATTCGAATCCACGAAGTTTCACGTGAGAAGAATGCCGAAGGAGAGCTCGCATACGAAGCTTGGATACACATCGCGTGGGACCCAAAAAATAGTGAATATGTAGTCATGTGGCTGGACAATACCGGCACGACAAACTTTGCTGCAGAAGGGGTCGGACACGGAAAACCAAACGGCGACCGCATCCCATTCGTGTGGAAATCTGTGGGTGGCGGTGGTCTTCACAATACTTTCGCTTACGATCGCGAGAAAGATGTATGGTCCTGGGCAATTGACAATATTGACGAATCCGACAAACCTTCTTCGTTTGCAAGGGTGACTTTAGAGCGGAAAAAGAATTGACCGCACGTCGAGCACGCGGTCGGCAGTCTTTGATATATTGGATTTGCTGTCGCGTGCGAGGTTATGGCAAGCGCCACGCGACCGATCCCTGTCACGTGTTATCACCCGTGATTCCCTGTCCCACTCTCCACACTTGAAAGGCAATTCTGATGTCCAACACAACAACCGTCTCCCGTCCGTTCGTGTCCGATCGCAGTGTTGTTCGCCTCGTACAGCTTCTTGCGTTTGTTGCTGCAATTGCAATCTTCCCCATGTCGTTGTTGGCGACAATGAGATTTGCGTCCTCGCCGTTTGAGGTCTTCGTGGGAGTCGTGCTAGGAGGCATACTTGCTTGTGCAATGGTAATAATTGGCATGGTCACGCCTTTAGCAATCGGCGCTCGAAAGATCTGATTTGGCTTGATCGGAGTATCGCATAAAGCGTTCATGCAACGTTGCGATCATAGCGAAACAGAAACAATGGTTTCGGGTTGTAATCCGATGCAATTGAGCAACGAAGTCGTTCATGGTGAACTGGAACAATTGGCGTTGCGTTTTCTGCTCCGATTGAATTGCAAAATTCGGATAGTCTTCAACCTGCCGTTGTGAGAGGAAGCATTGATGAAAACGATCTCTTTATTGGCTGCAATCGTCTTGTGTGTATCCATCGGCTTTGCAACTCAAGCCGGCCACGGAGAACTAGAGGAATTGGATTTTGCGCTCGAGGGACTTCCTGTGTACGTGCAAGAAACCCGCAAAGGACCAAACCAAGCTTCGACCAATGAATACAAGCTGGATACAACCACGCTAGTATTTTTGATTAAGCAGAGCGTTGATCCAGATGGGTGGAGCAATCCGAAGGTGAAGATTGCTCCGTCGAACCTTCGGGGTAGGGACGTTTTGAGAATCGTCCAAACGCCATTGAATCACGAAAAAATCGCTGAGTTATTGGCCAAGTTGAGAAGAGCGTCGCCTAACTACGTCGAGGATGAAGATCTCATCGGAGTTTCGCAAGCAAAAGCGAAGCAATAATCGCGAACAATGACATGCCCCCGAGGCTTCGGATGGCTTTCGTTCCAATTTCGACTCATTCGAGTTGCTTCCCCAGTTGACGGAAGTCGAAGTGACTTATGGACATGGTATAGATAGAATCATCTCTTCGCTTAACTCCATCACGAGACTTAAGACGGCAAAGTTTTACTATTGTGGACAACCTGTTTTGATTCTTCGTCGGATCAATAGCATGAAGCTTACGAGAATTGCAATCCATACGTTTCAACCATCGAATGGTAAAGATCGACTTGTTGAATCGATGCGAGAACGCTTGCCGTGGTGTACGGTAACGGTTACCAGTGACTCGCGATGAATCGACGAACAAAGAGCTTGAATCGTAATGCTTGGTGGGCTGGTTTCGAATTGCGTAGGATGAGCTGGTGCACTATTTCGAATTGGCACGCTGGTTCCTGCTCACGACGATTGGCTTGTTGCGAATGCTAGGCCATGAGTACTTGCACGCATGACTTAACCCACACAGAATAGTGGGAGAACAAAAGATGCAGCGAAGTGCTCGGTTGGTCATTTTGATTTGTGTCGAGCCTACGGCACGCACGCGTTGAGGTTAGTCGTCCGTCGCGAAACCCCACTCCCAACAACAATATGGTTCACTTAATGACTCAGTCTCATTTATGCCGATTGGTACTAGTCCTAGGTTTGTTGGCAGGTTTAGCTGGCTGTGGCAACCAAACGTCTCCGGCATCCAATAGTTTGGTTTCCAGTCCGGCTCCGTGGCTAGGAATTCCATCAGCGGTCAATCATGTTATTGTGTATCTGCACGATGGAACGGGTTGGATCCTGAACAAAAGCGAAGTGGCTGTTAAGAAAGCGGGTGAAGTTCGCTCGGTAGAGTCGAATTCGAAGGAAAGGGTCGCGGATTTTTTGATCTCCGTGCATTTCGGAGGCGAAACATTTGAAACCACGGCCAAAGATGTGCCGTGCGACAACGATGGGATTCCAACCGAGGCGGCGGTCGAACGCCTTCGCTCCTCGGTAGAAGACATCAAACGTAAAATGAAACGGCTTCAGAATTAAGTCAGCATTACGAAGAGCAAAGACGTGAACCGGAGCGTGCGGTCCGGGGCTTTTGATATAAGTGACGCAATGCCGCGAGACTTGTTACGGTTGTCGTTTGTTTTCGCAATCCACACAGGAGAGGAACCCACTGCCATGCCTTATGTCATGGTTGATATCGAATCCGATGGCCCGATTCCAGGCGACTATTCGATGATCTGCTTTGGCGCGGTCATCGTCGAGCCTGAGTTGCACCGCACGTTCTACGGGAAGCTCAAACCGATATCCGAAAAATTTATCCCTGACGCTCTTGCCGTTAGCGGATTTACTCGTGAAGAATGCTTCGGTTTTGATGAACCAAAGCACGTGATGAAGCAATTCCAGGAATGGCTGACCGACAACTGCAAAGGGCGTATGCTGTTCGTGTCCGACAACAATGGATTCGATTGGCAATTCATCAATTGGTACTTCCATCACTTTATCGGCACGAACCCATTCGGCTTCAGTTCTGTGAATCTGGGATCGCTCTACAAGGGCATGCAAAAAGATACGTTTGTGAACTTCAAGCATCTCCGCAGAACGAAACACACGCACCATCCTGTTGACGACGCACTTGGGAACGCCGAGGCGCTATTGCAAATGAAGGAAATGGGGCTGAACATTAGCTTTGCTTAATATGGAAATTTGGTAGACCAACCGGATGCTCTTTATTCGCGAAGAGGTCCGTTTTGGCAATGGAAAGAGCATCGCGGCGATTTACTGTTTCGTTACGTTTAACCATTAGTCGAAGATGAATTCAATACCACCATCAG
>CAIXME010000666.1 GCA_903920425.1 uncultured Pirellula sp.
AGTTTTCAAGGATCTTTTTGGGATCACAACTCTTCTCTGTGTCTCTGTGTCTCTGTGTGAAAAATCGAGCTTGAACGCATGAATCGCAACCCGAAGCGAGATCGCGTGAGCGAGGAATCCAAGAGTACATACCACGAAGGACACGAAGAACACGAAGATCTAAAAGGCAAACTTGGATCTATGCTTCGTGCTCTCAGTGTTCTTCGTGGTGGACCAATCTTGTATTACCGGCCCCGCCCAAAGAAGCGATAACCACAGAGACAAGGAGACACAGAGTTTTCAAGAATCTTTTTGGGATCACAACTCTTCTCTGTGTCTCTGTGTCTCTGTGTGAAAAATCGAGCTTGAACGCAAGAATCGCAACCCGAAGCGTGATCGCGTGGCACCGAATCCCTCGTTGGAGCATTTTGACGTTTCGATGTTTGCATCTAGGGCTAAAGGCCAAAGGCAATCAGCCAATCGACATGTAGTATTCAGCGGGTAGTATTGCGTACTGATTTGGGCAACTCTCACAACTCACCAGCAAAGCTGCAATCTGATCCTGGTATCGTTGAACCAACCCGTGAACAAAGGAAAGCCTTCCGAAATGCTCAAAGTGAGAGAATCTTAAAAAATCTCGAAAACCTTCTGTAGATTCAATGCAATGCGTCACAGCGACCTCGTCATCGTGTCCGTTAAGCCGTTGGCTTAACTTGGACGTCACAAGACGATTGCGCGTACCAGGAAAACGTCGAAGCAATGAATCTAGGGTTTGCAAGTGCTGGTATTCATTCAGAATGTCGTGGTAACCAGTCGCATCGATCAGGAACTGCTTTTGATCGTTAGTCAAATCGTCACACTCCCTCTGACGCTTGCACAAGGGACATAGGACCGGGACTCGGCCAATCATGTTCTCCGGAAATGGTGCGAAGATCGTCATAAAATCCTCCGACGAATGGAAAACAGCTCCGAAATCGCGACCTTCATTGCCTGAACGATAGTAGCCGGTCCAGCCCCCCCCTCAGGCGCATGCACTTGCTCGGTACCGAGTGGTGTCCACCTAGAACCGTCATGGTTGTACTGCGACAGTATCATGCCCACGATTGGGTTTCGGAATCGACAGAGCGAGAACCATGATAGCGAGAAAAACCAACGACAGCACAAAACGGAAAATCTCGAAATAGTGATTGGTCGCCCCGATAGCTCTGACCCGACCATAAATCGAATAACTCTTGTATTGCGGCTCTTTTTTCAACTCCTCAAGTTTGGCAAGGTCAATCAAATGGAGGGACTCGAACTCTCTGACTGTGGCGAAACCGTGGGCCTCGTGTATCACAAGGAACATAGAAGAAAGAATCCACGTGAGAGCGATTCCGACGATGCAAACAATGACGATCACCCATTTTATCATCACAGTTCCTCTGTCTCACCCAATTGCAGAAAAGGCATTGGCGAACACAGGGGCGCCAACAAAAAAGCCGAGGTTTCCATTCGAAGCTCACCGAGGAATTACATGAGCAGAGTTATCCGAAATTTTTAAAGGGAAACGCCATTGGGAGCAGTGAATTCTGCATCCACGATGTCACCCGTGTTTCTCGTCTCCGCTGGCTCGAAAATCATAACTTCAGCCTCGGCGCTAGCCATGGTTCGGTGCTCGACACCACGCGGCACGACGAATAACTCTCCGGCATCAAGTGTAACCGCATGATCCCGAAACTCGATGACCATTGTCCCCCGCCAAACCAAAAACATCTCGTCTTCATTCGCATGCGTATGCCATGGAAACGTGCCGCAAAACTTGACAAGCTTCACTTCCTGGCCGTTCAGCGTTGCTACAACCTTGGGACGCCAATGTTCTTGAATCATCGCAAACTTGGAGAGCAGTGCAATCTTTGTCATGTAACATCCAACCGTTTAACGAAATTCACGCAATGAACTTGTGCAAGTCATCGAGGCAGGGCGAAGCCAAACAATCGCAAGTGCACAGAACCACAATCTTTTTCTACGTCCGTATTCTGCCCATGGATCGTCAACGCGTCAACTCGCGAAGCCTAAATGCTGCGAGCTCGACTGGCCGATTAAGTGCGATGATTGCCCTCAAGCAAATCGCTACCTAGTCTAACCATTTCTCGTCGATTGCGACGCAACAGATATAGGGCCAGTCCCGCATTCATCGCACTGTAGACCAAAAACGAAATACCGCCTCCTATGACCCAAATCGCGAAAAACGCAAATGCTTGCACGCTGAAAATCGCAACGAGCAACTTGAATACACCAGCGAATCGCTTTTGCTTCAAAGACGTATCGACAAACTGGGCACTGAACTTCTCCCATCCGATTTGTTTGGACTCGGAGACCGATCGTCTCAAATACTCGACGAGCTGAAGCCCATCTTCTTTTTCAAGGTTTCCTAGTCCGATATTCAAGTCTCCAGAGTTCCCACGCAAACGGATGCTTCCTCCTTGCGGAAAGCGACTCCATTTCAACTCGTGTAGCTTGCTCAAGTCCACGAGTTTGTCTTCGAAAACGCCCATTTGTCGAACTGACGAATCGCCGATGAAAAGTCGATACCGAAGGTAGAGCAGCAAGAAATACACATAAAGCAGAGTAAACAGTACGAAAATAGAAATGACAAACGGCGTTTTGACTGCATCGTTTGCAGGTTGTTGATTCCAAGCAATGACAGAAAGCACCGTCATCCCGAACGTAAACGCCGAGCCAAAAAGGCCAAGGTTGCGCAACGATGCACGCAATCGGTAGCAGTGTTTCCAGCTCTCATTCATTTATAGACGCTCGCAAGCGAAACTAGTCACATGAAGGCGTTCGTCCATACTGCTATCCCATATCGACCGAAGCAACAAACCCGAAGCATGATATGCAGTTTTGGTCATTTTTCAGCTCCGGACACGCGGTCGATAAATCCATCAAGCTGTTTAAGGTACGCCTCTGTGAGCCAATTGTTGTGATCGGCATGCTCTATGGTAACAAACTGCTTGGGTTCGTTCGCCAATCGGAACAACTCTTCGCCAGAGGAATACGGAACGGTTCGATCCGAGTTCCCATGACTTTGAAGCAGTGGGCCACGATAGCGAACAATTTGCGATTTCGAGTCGAGCTTGTTTTTCGGAACCAGCCACGATAGCTTCGGATAGTGGACGTTAGCAACATCACGAAGCGACGCAAAAGTACTCTGCAGGATCAGCGCTCGCGGTGGTGATTCAGCCGCCGATCGAACGACAAGTGCGCCTCCAAGCGATTCACCCATGAGCAACATGTCCGAGTCCTTAATCGCGGCAAGCTCACGCAATTTCCCCCGCGCGGCCTTTGTATCCTGGATGCCCCCTTCAACTGTCGGCGTCCCCTCGCTGCGTCCGTACCCACGGTAGTCGAACAGGAATACGGATACTCTCGCTTTGGACTGCAAATACTTTAACCACTGCGCACGCGAAGCAACATGCCCGGCATTTCCGTGGGCCACAAGCACCACGGCACGTGGTTCATCAGCGGGACAATACCATCCATGCAGCTTGGTACCGTCTTCTGCTGCAAAGAATACATCCTGGAACTGCAAGTCCGCTGGCTTCCAGTCACCCGTCGGGAATTTCGACGGGAAAAACAGCAAAAGCTCATCAATGGATTGGGGCTTTGCTTCGCCGGAAGAAGCTGATTCGTTGTCCTGGCCAACGCAAGGCAACACCGTGGCGAAAGTTACGATGGCAGCTGCAATTGAAATGGTTGTCCGGAGCATCATCATGTCTTCTTTGCTTTTGCCACGCGAACGAAAAGAGTCACCCATTCTTGGCCAGTTAAAATTAGAAAACTCAAAGCGAACACTCCACAACATTGGTGCAACATTTCGTTCATTTACTATACGATCAATGGCGGATGCAGTTCCAAACATGCCCGGGTCTCACCTACGTACGTGTCAAATCAAACGGGCTCTAAGTACATGGTCGAATAGCCGAACTTTTCGACAACGAATCAAATAGGTCCCACTTTGAGCAACCAAATTCACCATTGCGTGTCCATTTGCCAAAGTAATCTCCTGTTGCACCAACGTCGTTGGCAGTTCCCTAACACTGGAGACAAGTTCGATAACCTCATCGAACACGACCGCATAGTTCCCAAATGTGATGATGCATCGATCTAAAAAGTGCGATGCATTCACAACCACAAGTCCACCGATACTGTTTTGCTGCCAATACGAGATAAGCTGTTGGAAATTGCCTTCTTCTTTTTTATCCACAGGCAGCCTCGACGAAATGGAGTACGACATTTGGCAACGACCATCGTCCAAACAAGGGAGTGCGAATCGTGGGACTCCACTAAAGTCCACGCTTCCGATCTAACTCTTCGACAAATCCCAAGCCATCGGTATTCTACGGTATCCTTCTGGGAAAGGTGCTGGCGTTTTCGGACCGATGTATGCATTCTACCCTACGGCGACTGAGGCGAATTGAACATGCTGCTAGATCCAGCCGACACAGTTCTGGATGTCGCAGCCCTCCATATGCGAATCAAAACAACTCTGCAAATTGCCAGTCCCATCAAGACCAATACACTGCGAAACGCCACAGCCAAACTGCCAGTCAGGATTGGCCCGAGAACACGATTCGCACCATCGGTGGTTCCCGCAGATCGTTCATTCTCGGATAGCAACTCTTGATTTGCTTTAATCCACTCGCTTCGAATACGCCACTTCTCTTCAATTTCCATCGACGAATACTCGATGGCGAAATATCCCATCACGATCACGACAACAACGTTTAAACCCCAACGAATCCATTTCCATGGAAGGAACGCGATCATAACTAGAACTACCGTTCCGATATTCAACACGAGCGGCAATGGAAAGGACCATTCGTTGTTTCGCGAGGACTCCCAGATTGCGTCAAGACCTTCAGATACCATATCAGATCCCGCTTAAGGCGATTGAGGAAATGCGTTCCATTGCAACGGGCGTGTATGACTAAGAACGAGAAGATGACTTGGCGAAACGACAAAGCTACAGACTGACCGACTCATTGAAGTCCACCCAACGGTTCTCGGTAGGAGCTGTTTTCAGGGTCCGAAGCGTGTATCACTATTCTAACGCCATAATCGCTAGCTACGACCGTATCGTACCCATTGTACATACCGTAGACCAATTGAGATTCCTGCACCGCTAGCGTTTTGGTGTCTAGTTTAAGCAGCCGGAATGCAATGATGTGGCCGTCACTTACATCGGATTCTCTGAACGGGTTCGCAAGACTGAAATGGCCAACATAGGAGTAGGCCACTGCAACTGCGAAGTCGTCAGGACGGCCAAGACAACTCATAAAAACGCGTGAGCCATGCGACGCAGTATCCAGTTCGACGACAACATCGGTAGAGTCTCCATTGCTAAGGACGATTTCAACATTGACTCGCTCCGGTGCCAGCCCCAACGGTGGCACTTGCTTTGGTCGCGAATTGCAAGAACCACCGAGCATCAAAATGACCCAAGCTACGATCCAAAATGGATAACATCGCTTCCTCGATTCTGTGGTCATCA
>CAIXME010000667.1 GCA_903920425.1 uncultured Pirellula sp.
TCGACATGCTCTGGAGCCACTTTCAAATGGCCGCCAACGTGGTGTTCGGTCAATTCGCGGATGTACTCCGGCGATTGTCGAGCGAGATCCATGCGGACGCCACTGGCGACGAGCACTTTCTTGATCCCTGGGATATCGCGAGCTTCACGCATCAATTCGATAACCGGAGTATGATCGACCCCAAGCAGTTTGCAGATTTTCGGATGCACGCACGACTGGCGCCGGCAGACCGCTTCGACCTCTGGCTTGGTGCATCGCATGTGATACATGTTGGCCGTTGGGCCGCCGATGTCGCTGACGATCCCTTTAAAATCCTTGTCCTCGGTCATCGTTTTGATTTCGTTCAGAACCGATTCCTTGGAACGAGACTGGATGATTCGGCCTTGGTGCGCCGTTATCGAGCAAAACGTACAACCCCCAAAACAGCCACGCATGATCGTGACTGAGTTCTTGATCATGTTAAAGGAGGGGATGGGTTCGGTGTAACTCGGGTGGGCGCGACGTGTATATGGCAAGCCATAAATCCTATCCATCGCTTCTTGGCTGATCGGCAACTGGGGCACATTGCATACGACAGTTTGCGTGCCGTGGCGTTGCATGATGCGCCGAGCGTTGAGTGGATTCGTTTCGTTGTGGATGATGCGAGTGGCTTTGGAAAAAGCGATCTTGTCCGCTACCACGTCCTCGTAAGAAGGCAATTCGATTGCGTCTTGAGGAAGTGGTTCGGAGGCACCGAGCGCATAAGCAACGCCGCGCATGTCGCGTAGGTCTTTCACCGTTTCGCCGTTTTCGAGCCGACGGGCCATTTCCACGATCGAGTTTTCACCCATACCAAAGGCGACGAGATCCGCCTTGCTATCGAGCAAAATGCTGCGTCGCACTTTATCGCTCCAATAGTCAAAGTGAGCCAATCGGCGGAGCGATGCTTCTACTCCACCGGCGATTACCGGCACGCCTTTGTATGCCTCTCGCGCTCGCTGGCAATATGCCAACGTCGCGCGATCTGGCCGCAATCCAATTTTTCCGCCGGGCGAATATGCGTCGTCATTCCGCACTTTCTTGTTGGCAGTGTAATGGTTGATCATGCTGTCCATGTTGCCAGCGCTGATGCCGAAAAACAGGCGAGGACGTCCAAAGCGCGTCCAGGGCTCACAGGAATGCCAGTCCGGTTGGCTAATGATCCCGACACGATACCCAGCAGCTTCGAGCACGCGGCCGAGGATCGACATCGCAAAACTTGGGTGATCGATATAGGCGTCGCCAGTTACAAATACGACATCCAATTCGTCCCAGCCTCGCGCTCGAGCTTCCTCCATCGACATCGGGAGAGGCATGCGAGCGAGCGGACCATGCGGTTGACGCTCGCCCAGGTTGTCCAAGTAGCGACTTACAACGTTTCCGTTTTTACCTGTACCATCGCTGCAGGTGCCATTAGCCGCCATTAAAGGGGGTGTCGACGGGTCTATGATCGGCAGAGGAATGGACATGGATTTGGATGCAGATTAAATGTTCCGACGAAGCATTAAGTTCACTGATGCCATTGTAGGCGAGAATTTGCTTTCGTCATTGGTTTTCTTTGGTTATTGATGAGGATTCCGACCGCTTGTATACTCTGCGCCTCGTCGAAATTGGTGAGCGGCGTTTTGTAACGCGTTCACCTGGTTGGAACTGCACCCGAGAGGTTGCAGAGGTCCATTTCCTCACTTTCATTCACATGGCGGAGTACACAAGCGGTGGCAATTCGAATCGCAATTAACGGGTTTGGTCGTATCGGACGATTGACGTTCCGCAACTTAATGAGCCGTTCCAGCGAGTTCGAGGTCGTAGCTGTAAACGACTTGACGGACAACGCCATGCTCGCAACGTTGCTAAAGTATGACAGCGTTCACGGCCGGTATGATGGCCAAGTCAGCTATGACGACAAGCACTTGATCGTCAACGGCAAGAAGATTCATGCGTTGGCTGAAAAGGATCCTGCCAAGTTGCCTTGGGCGGACCTCAAAATCGATATCGTCGTTGAAAGCACTGGCTTTTTCACTGGCCGCGCGAAAGATGGCAAGCCAGGTTACGACTCGCACTTGACCGCCGGAGCCAAGAAGGTTGTTTTGAGCGCTCCTGCAAAGGATGGTGCCGATTTGACTTGCGTGCTCGGCGTCAACGATGACAAATTGACCAAGGACTTGCTTTGCGTTTCTAACGCATCGTGCACGACCAACTGCTTGGCACCTGTCGCAAAGGTTTTGAACGACACGTTTGGAATCGAAAGCGGTCTGATGACCACGGTCCACGCTTACACCAACGACCAAAAGGTACAGGATCTGCCTCACGCCGATCCGTATCGCGCACGTGCTGCAGCGTTGAACATCATCCCAACCACAACCGGTGCTGCATCGGCCGTTGGTTTGGTTATTCCGGAACTCAAGGGCAAGCTCACAGGTATTGCGATGCGAGTTCCCGTTGCAACCGGGTCGGTTGTTGACTTGACTGTAAACCTCAAGCGCGAAACCACCGTTGCCGAAATCAACGCTGCTATCAAGGCTGCAGCAGAAGGCCCGCTCAAGGGAATTCTCTGCTACACCGAAGATCCAATCGTATCGAGCGACATTATCGACGATCCGCATAGCAGCATTTTTGCAGCTGACTTCACCCAAGTTTTGGGTGACAAGGGCAAGCTGGTAAAGGTTGTCTCGTGGTATGACAACGAATGGGGTTACAGCTGCCGAACAGCAGACCTCTGCTCCCGATTGGGCAAGCTGCTCTAGGCTACCGTTGAGAGTTAATTGAACAGAAAAAAGCCCGGCGAATTCGCCGGGCTTTTTTGTTGAAAATAGCGAATGCGACAAACAGCATCGAGATTGCCGACTCTTGAAAGGCAGTCTTAAAGGAAGCTGAACAAACTCAATTGGGATGCTGACGCTAGCAGTTTGAGGCTGGCTTCGTATGCAGCTTGGCGACCTGTTAATTCCGAAATAGTGGAGGCCAAGTCTGCATCCAAGTTCTTTGATTCGTCCGCCTTCAAATCAATTTTGTTCTCTTCTTGCAAATTGATGAGGTCGTCGATTCGTTGTTGCTGAACCCCCAGCGAACCCCGGCTGAGTGACAATCGATCGAGATCTGTATCGATGAGCTCGACGGCGCGTCCGACGGCCGCTGGGTCGTTGCTCTGAATCGCTTCTCGAAGTCGGATCAGAGAGTTGAAAACACCTTTGACTTCTTGAGGGTTCGGGTCTTTTCCTGTGATCGTGTAAGATGTTCCGGACGTTGTCGAAACGATTTGAGACTGCCCGGGGGGAAGAAGCCCCAAGTCCCAAGCGGCTTGGCTTCCGCCGGTGGCCCGAATCACGATCGGACCCGGAGTCGTTGTCAGCGGAGGGCCGAGCGGGTCTGGAACGTAGGCTTCCGAACTAAGAGTGATACCGTTTCCTTGGGCGTTGAGTGACGCTGTCACTTTGGTTGCGGGGTCTTGATTGCTGGCGTGAGAATTAATGCGATCCAACACATCTTGAATTGTAGTGCTGCCGTCTAAA
>CAIXME010000668.1 GCA_903920425.1 uncultured Pirellula sp.
GAAATAGGCAACGGGAGTCGCACCCGGCTTAGGATCGTAGCAAGCATAAAAACTGTAGACACCGCGAAAGCGGCCCCATACGTTCTGGCTTTCCTCGATCGTCTTGCCTACCTGCACGAAGTCCGTTTGCCAAGCATCCGATGGAAACTGCAAAGGCCATGCGTTCTCGGCTTCGAATCTCCCCATGGAGACCAAACGTGCTCCACGCGTATTGAGTACCAACGGCGATAGGTTACGCATGATCTCAGCCTTGCGATTCCCGTTGCCTTGGCTTCCCGCCCATTTCGGTGTTGCAACAGGGCCTGCAATGATCACTAACCCGCCAGCCTGCTCACTGATCCACTTTTCCAAGATCTCAACTTGCTGAGTATCGAGCGCAGACCAATCGGCGTCGAAACCGATCACGCAATCGTACTGACTCATTTCAGCTCGCGTTTTGGGAAACTCCGTGAGCATTTTTTTGGCTTCTTGCGACACACCAGGTCCGCTGGATTGCAGCAGAACGTGCGACTGGACCGTCGTGTCTCGAAACAAGAGATTACGAACAAACTGATACTCCCGAGTCGGCCCACCCGCAACAATGAGGACGGTCGACTTGGGCTCCACAACTCGGACTTCACTATCCAAGGCATTGTCGCGCGCGTTCGAATCTTGCTCGGGCGGCAACGCTTTGACTTCGTAGATCCACGACCCAACTTCGCGAGGCAGAACATCAAATGCCAAATTGGTCAAGGAATCATCAGCCTCGAGCGTGACGGTTCGCTCTTCCTCAATAGCCATGCCTGCATTTTTTTGTCCACCGGCACGGCGGCGCAACTGGATCGTGATCTGCTTGCCTTGCATACCTGATGCTTGCAGGAGCGCCGTCAACCGAAACCGATCACCTGGAAAAACACGCTTGGGCGCTTCGATGTCGACAATCCGAACGTTAAGCGGGTTTTTGTCCGTCCCCATCCCTACGGTATGAACGGGAACGCCTTGCAAGGTCGCTTCGGAAATCGTTAACAGAGGATCGATCCCAGCATTGTTTCGCCCATCGGAAACGACAACGATACCCGCCAATGGCGACCCACGCTCTTGTTCAAGAACGCTATTGATCGCATCCCCCATGCGCGACTCCAAGCCTGTTGCTGCGAGTTGGCTTTCCCAAGCGATCTCGCGAGGTTCCTTTGGCTTCTCGGCATCCGCTTTTCCGGTTCCCGCGGCCGTGTTGTTGATGAGCGATGCATCCGGCGCTGGTGGTTTCATGTTCCAAAGGCTGGTCCATGGAATTTGGTCGGATCGAAGAATCGCTGTCGATATCAAAACGAAACCAGAGACAACCGAGACGACAGCTCCCATCAGCACGTAAGGCCAAAAGATTCTTGCATCGCCATAGAGTCTGGCTAAAAGCGATGACAGCATCATCGCGGTGCCGACCAAAATGAATAGGCTACCTGCCCACACAAACCAGCTCAGCATGCGCCATAGCGATTCAAACGTTGCCCCGAAGTCCGCTCGGTCGGAAAACTGTTTCGGCTTGCTGAATGAGGCGATGGCACTGGGTCGTGAACTCTGATCGAATCGGTACACGCTCACATCGTGACGTTGCTGCAGTTGCTGGATCAAATCCGTTTGTCCAAAGGCCCGCTGCACATTGGCGATCCGGCTCGCTTGCGAATTCGGGGGCGCAACCGGGGATCCATCCGCACCTACATCTTTGCCCGTGATGTCCTCATCTTGTGGCATCGACATGCTCAACGAAGTGTCCACCAGAACGGCCAACTTGGAGGCTCTGGTGATTTTCTGCTCAGTACGTTTCTGGAGATCGAAAAAAAAGATAACGATCCCTAGCAAGGCTAAAAGGCGTAGCCCCACCAACGTCCAACCAACCGCTTTCGGAAGTTCAACCCAATCGCGACGGTACCAAAACCAAACATAGGAAACCAAACCGACGATGCAGC
>CAIXME010000669.1 GCA_903920425.1 uncultured Pirellula sp.
CATCACTATCCTCAGCGAAGCGGAATTCGACGCTTTGGTATCGAGCGAAGCTCCTCAGTAGTTTCGTTGCCGATAGTTTACACGCCGATCATGGTCGCCTTTCAATCTGTGAAGGTGCGCTTATGCGGACGCAACTTTCTGGGGAATCGCAAGGGCTACCGAGTGCATTGTAGGGCCGGTATCCGTGCCGAGTCGTTGAACACTTTTAGATGACTCAACACGATCACGTGATAACGATCGCTTGGCAATGGGCATGATAAGCGACGAAACGTTTAGTGCACGCTACCGAACGGCTCGCGCCGAACCGCTAACAGGGCGAATGCCGTGTGGTATTCGCGTTAGGGTAATACAGGAGTTGCTAGGCTACGCGTTTAGCGGTATCGACGCTCGCCTGCTTCGATTGCCGTTCCCAGATGGTTTTGCTTTGGGGGCAAGGGGCAGAGTGTGTGAACCGAAAAGGCACAGGGTGGATTGTAGGCTTGATTGAAGTCCAACGTGACACGCCCGCCCTCCGGCATCTTTACATCGAGGAACCGACCTGGCTGATACGTCGATGTGCTATTGGTCGGATCCTTGAACAGCAGCGATAACTCCCCGGGCGATTCAGAGATTGCGTCCAGTTCCAACTTTTCGCCTCGCAATTGAAACTGCAGTTTACCAACCAGTTCTGAATCGATCTCCTCGCCTTTGATGTTGATGATCTTGATCGGCTTGGGTGGTTGGTAAGGGACGAACTCCGCAACAACTTTGAATTCCGGGTTGATGGGGAACCAATTTTTGCCTTTGAATTCCTTCACTGCAGGACTTTCGCTGTCGCGAACTCGCACCGCCAAGCGGTTGTTTCGCCGCACCAACTGCAATTGAATTCGATTGCCGATCTGGATCTTGTTTTCGCTGTTAGCATCTGCCTTGAGGATATCGATGGCCAACGGCAACCGTTGCACTACCTTTCCATCGACACGAATATCGGAACCACTTGGGACTTCTAAAGTGACTTGATTGCCTTGGACATGGAACGTTCCGTGGACGTTTAAACCGAGATCGGCCGGCAACGCGATTGGAAACTTCTCCCCGATACCAATCTCATTATTCCCCTCTTGGAGCCACACATGTCCAATGAGAGCAAGCCAACCCGAAGGAGATCGGAACGTCTCTTCGTGTGATTTGCGCCACTGCTCGACTTGCTGTTGGTGTTCTGCGTCCGTGTTCACTGTTTCGTGCCCTCGAAGATTTCCGCACCAAAGCACAAGGGGAAGGGCGCAGACAATAACTATGGATAGAAGATCTTTTCGTTTTCTCATGGTGTGCTCATTGTACCCAAACGACGCTGGGATCCAAGAGTTTCCTGCTTTTCACAAGCCCCTAATGAACCTAGCTCGCCCAGTTTACCGTCACGTGTTGATTGGTATTGTCCCGATTCGGAACTTTAATCTATATGCCATCTTCGAGGAAAATTTCACCGACGAATTTCGTCGCTACCGTGTTACTAGTTGGCAATGAATCTGTAAGTCATGGCAGGTCCCAAAAACCGGAAAAGAAAAGAGAAGGTGCAGATCGATGCCGATTGGCTTTTGGGCGAATCCGTAGATAAAAAGGCCAATGATCAAGCTTGGTTTCGTCGGTCTGTGGTTTCTTTAGTCTGCATTATCGCAGCGGTTTGGAGTTGGCCCTATGCTTCGAAGCAATGGTTGCAGTGGGAGTGGCAAAAGCAGCTTGCCCAGTCGGCTAACAGTTCGTCGGAGGATGTGCTGCCTATCTTGTTGGCTCTCAACGACTTGAATCCCAACCACAGTGAATCGGTCATTCAACAGCTTGCCAGCACCGATCCTGAAAAGCGTTTGGTTGCCTTTCATTTGCTGCAAAAGCGAATAGAGCGATGGACCAACGGTTCCTCACCTACTGTTTCCGAGCTCAATCTTTTTTCGCAGGCTCTCCAAGGGATGCCAGGTCAGTTACCCGAAGCGTTGCTATTGCGCGGGCAATTGGCTGCGCGAATGCTCCGTTTGGTTGAGAATGATATGCCCAATAGCTTAAAGCTGCGGCTGGCCTTCGAAGGAATGATTGCAAGTGCAGCGGGTGTGACCAATTCAGCAAGCAGCAATGAGTCATCGAAGCTGGCCTCGGCAAGCGTTGTCACGCGAGAGGCAATCGACAGATCCAATGGTGCACCTGTTGCCTCGCTCGCATCCCATGTCGCCTCGCAAGGCAAGCTATCCGATTCGCAACCAGTCACGGACCGATCTTTAACACCAGACCCACCATCGATTCGACGCATGCAGGCTGATACCGTCCGTATGCCGTATGCTCCCGCCGAGGCGATGCCAACGCTGACCGCGATCTCATCGAAAGAGATTTCAAAACCAGTCCGAGTAGATGCCATGCCATCGATTGCTGATCGTACCAAGGTATCCACTGCGGAGCCTCCGGTTCTCACGCGAATGACTCCCATGGTCGTATCCAAACCAGCGCGGATGAAATTGTCCGATCAAGAGATCGATGTCATTCCTGCCACACCTCAATCTCCCGATCCGCAAGCGTCGATTGCGATAAGTGGTATTGAAACAAAGCCTTTTGAACAATTGTTGACGCTGTTGTCCAGTAGCCAGCCTCGAATGGTCCAAGTCGCATCAGACGAATTCATGCGCCGTGGGATGACAACTCAGCAGTTGGAGATGGCACTGCGCGTGGCTCAAGGAGATGTGCCGGAGCGTCTTGCGGAGATGGACCGTTTGGTCAGAGACAAAACGCTCGACCCAATTCCATGGTTGACTTGGTTGGCCGAGAACGCGGATCGCGACGTGCGGCGTCGCGCTGTGTCGTTGCTAGGCTCGATTTCTGCGCCGGACGCCCTTCGCAGCTTGAGAATGCTCAAGAATCGAGAGCCCGACAGCGCGATCGTTGATCAGATTAGTCAGGTTTTGTTAGCGTCGGGATCCGCAGCTAATAGCCTTCGATGAAGGAAGAAATATCGATGTGTACATTCAAAATGCTCTCCGACAAAAAAATCATCGCGGCTGCTTGCTTGTGGAATTTATGCTGCGTTGTGTTCGTTCCGATCGGTCGCAGCGCCGCAGACGACAATTTAGTCAAAGGCCGTGGTAAGCCGGTTCCGCCGTTTATCTCCGTTCAGCACGAAAAGCCAAAGGTACGCATCGTCCAAACCAGCAAAGCATTTGCTAGGTCGGGACCCAATGATAAGTACTACCAAACGTCAACATTGCCCAAAGGGAGCAGTGTCGAAGTCTACTTGGAAACGTCAGATGGCTGGTCTGGAATTCGTCCACCCGCAAATAGTCATAACTGGATACCGTCTAGTGTTGCGTATCTTTTGCCAGGCGGAAAGTCAGCGGAAATCATTGACGACAATACTCCAGCATGGATAGGAAGTGATTTGCCTGATGTGCCTGAGTTCATGTGGCAAACTCCTCTAAGCAAAACACAACAGGTTCAAATCCTAGGTGAACAGTCGCAGTTATCGGAGGATGGGAAGAAACAGCTGTGGTACAAAATTGCACCGCCGCAGGGTGAGTTCCGTTGGGTTAAGTCCGTGCTGCTTTCAGACAATATGCCAGAACGCGATCCTGCAGATATGGAGCCCATGAAATTGCCGTCGAAATCCGCGATGGCAAATCCAGCCATGCCCAAGAAGGCAACTACAAAACCATCTGATGTGCAACTGGCTGCCTATCAAGAAGCGGCACCACCCTTGCAAGGCGATGCTATACCGCAGGACAACATGGACGGAAACGTTGTTTGGTCCGACGAGCAAGAAGTCCTTGCCAAGGTTCAGCAGCAGATTCGCAGCGAGCAAGCAGAAGTCCAACGCGATATGGTTGCAGACGGAATCCCTGTAGAAATAAACGAGGGGCATGACACGGTTGATTTGGATTCGCATCGAACTACCAAGATCCGACCTATCCCTTCGCGAGCACAATCTAAAAAAGCAAAAAACACACTTCATCAAACCGATGCGATGCAACAATGGGATGCTATGCAATCCAACGGGGCCAAGCGACCACAGGTTGGGCCGCTTGGAAGTGTCCTGGGCTTGATCGGCATCGGGGTCGTTGAAGCGGACCGTGCACCGGTTTCGGCAACAATGTCAAAGCAATATCATACGAATCAGCCGACGGGCGATTTGGGACGCATAGGCCCAGTTGGTGCGAGCCGTTTGGATCGTCTGCCGCGGCCTGGTCAACGGGTCGGTCCATCCATGACATTACCGCCCGACGCGATTGGCTCAGGTTTGGGATCGCCACTGACCAGCAATTACATCCCCGAAGCCAACAATGCACCCGCCAACGGGGGCGCGCAGCAGAGTACTTTTTCGAAATGGCTTAACTCGCGTGAGCCGCTATTTGCGGGGAATCCGAATCAGCCGACGTACGCAGCGCCAAACAACCCAGTATCCAACCCGAACATAGGTACCACCCCCAACTTCGCACAGACCACGGCATCCACGGGTATTTCCCAAGATCCCCGCGAGTGGCACGGGCTGAGTACCAATCGTACCAACATCAACGGTGCCATTAAGCCGGTTGAACCTGCGATCGTTTACGATCAAGACGACGACGTCAAAGAGTTTCAGACTCCAGAGGTCCAATCGGCCTTGGTGCAACTTACTCGAGAAGTCGCAGGTCCAACCGAAAATTGGAACTTGCTCGCGATCCGAAATCAGGCATCCAAATGGATCGAGAGCGGACCGAATGCCATGGTTCGCGGCGAGGCACGACTGCTGATGGATCGCGTTGATCGATTTGAATCATTGCGCCAGCGAACGATTGGCTTCGCACAGAATACGGCCTCGCTGGCTCAACAGCCTATCCGCAATGGATCATTTGAGAATGCGTATACAGGTGGCGCGAACGCACAACCTGGTTCCCAGGTCGTAACGGCGTCCGCATCGAATATGGCTTCCGATCCGGCAACGGTGTCCAACGGCATCGCAATGACGTCAGGACAGGCGGGTGACGCATCCGGTTGGCTTGTTCAGGTCCACACGTCCTATCCAGGCCAACCTGAATTTGCATTAACAGATGACGCTGGCAACGTCATCACTTACGTTCAGTCAACGCCGGGACTCAACCTTCGTCGATACTTGCAACAGCCTGTGACGGTGTATGGTCTGCGCGGTTATGTTCCCAATCTCGCTTCAAAGCAGATTGTTGCTGAACGCGTCGTCAGGGTCCGCTGAGCCGAATAGAAATTACCACGCGTTGCATCCCGGTAGCCCGCTGGCTTCGTGGCTAGGTAACACGTTCTGAGATATGCTAGTCGCCAGGCAATGTAAATATCACCACCGGACGCGTACGTTTTGAGGTTGCGCTATTTGTCTTTAGGGCTGAAGGCCCGACACATCCTCTGCCGGCGCCGTGAGGCGCCGTGAGGCACCGGTCCGCCAGTTCCATGGCTTTCAGGCCCGAGGGGCCGACACACATCTTTCATGTATCGCCCCTCCAGGGCTTGCTTCTCGATTGGTCTTCGAACCAAGGCTTATCAGCCACGGCATGGGTTATGCCGGCCCTCTAGGCTTAGTCTGCGCAACTTCCAAACTCACGCGTCGGGGTGTGATTGAATCCACAAGCAATCGGGTGCAGGGTTGTTAATGACGATGCAGTCTGAATCGCACGGAATCCTGTGTTAGAGCTGCCCCACAGGAATTGCATACCGGTTCGGTTTTTAGCCACTGGTTTGCGAGAGCGTCCAATTCCTGCAACTCGGTTTGGACCTTACAATAGGCTGCTTCATTAGCTTTGCATTCTGCGATGCTTCGTTCCAGCGTTTGAAGCAGATCTCGGAACGAATCCCAATTCGGCAGTTCGATGGGACGTTGGAGTTGGTTCAGAGCCGCTAGGATTTGATCATGCCTAAGCGTTTCCGAGATAGCAACTTCGTATGATTGCATTGTCCCGGCGAGAGCTTCGACGGAGTGAAATTCCGGAACTGCCGGCAATTGTCTCAAATGACCAGCCAAAAGCATGAGTCGGTCGCATTCGGACTGGAGGTTGGTCAAAGAACGGATTTGATCAACCAGTGAATCGATCGATGACAAGGTAGGTGGGGTCGAAAGCTTCCCAAGTGCAGAGAGTTGTTCGGAGCATAGCAAATCTTGCTGGTTCCACTTTGTGAATGCCGTGATTGCCGAATGCAGACCCAACGTGTCGTCGAGGCGAGGGGGGGCATCGAGAGGCGACAATACTAGATTCGCTTCTGAGGACCGATCGACTGTTTCGCGGGCCGATTCCCAGTCGGTTACTACCTTTGAAATATAGTCCAGCGAATGGAGTACCGGTGCTGTTTGGAGGGCGGATAGGGTTGCTATTTGCTGTAACTCGAATTGGAATTCCAAAGTGACCTCCACATAGAGCCGAATGAGAGAATCGAGTTTGCTAATGTCCTCGGACTCTTTTAACAGCATTTCATGGACTTGTTCCAAGTTGGCGAGCTGTTGGTTCAGATCGGGAAGGCTGTCTAAGCACGTGAGTTCTTCTTGAAGGCTAGCATTGTGCTCTGAAAGGAGTTTGGATTGATTTTGGGCATCGGTCCGTTGTTTCTGGTGGAGACGCTGCATGGCCACCAGACGTTCGGCATCGGAGGTGGTGGAGAAGAACTGAGCGATTTGGCTTGGGGAGCGATTGATGAGGAAGATTGGGGATTTCTGTTCCCCAAAATGAGGTTCAAAGTCTTTGTCTTCGAATTCAATGGGAGCCAGCCTCAGCGTTTCGTCTAGCTCCGGGGGGGTACCACCTCGTCCCAATCGATCTTTCGTTTGTCCGTTAATTTTGTAGCTTGGACTTTTTCGCTTGATCCACTGCACAACGTGACCTTCACTGGTCTCGACGGAAATGGAGCATTCTTTCTGGTCGTGTTGAAGAACGAAGTTGGAGTTTGCGTTGCGAGCCAGGATTTTCAGGGCGACGGCAACCGTGCTCTTCCCGATGTTATTGGGTCCAACCAAAACGTTTAGTCCATCCCCCAAAATGAGCTCAGAATGCTCATGAGCCATAAAGTTAGAAAGTGTAATTTTTCGAATCATAGGGATACGTTGGCAACGTGTTGAAAAACTCTTCTGGTGGCGGAAACTCTTCCGATTGTAGCGATTGAGCCGTTCGCGCCCAATGAACGGGCATAATCGATGCAATAAATCCATTGATTTTAAAGACTTGTGAATACTTGGCGCACACATTCCGATGCTACGTTTGCGAGTCCGTGTGCTTGAGAGTGTCTGATCAGACTCCCGACACAGCCACTAGCACTCCCTCATGTTGTTCAGCAGGGGAGCGTGTGGGTTTTCGGATGAAATGCATCGTGTTTCAACTTAGGACTTACACCGGCGACTCCAAACGCCACATCCTGAGCAACCTTTAGGGTGAATTTACCAATCCATTCGGGAGATACTTAAAAATGACAAGAGTTAACACTAACGTCAGCTCGCTTACAGCACAAAACCGCTTGCAACGCACCAACAATGACCTGCAAACAGCGCTCACACGATTGAGCACAGGTCTTCGCATCAACAGCGGTAAGGACGATCCTGCAGGTTTGATCGCCAGCGAATCGCTCCGAAGCGATATCACTAGCATCAACAAGGCTCTTACCAACACCAGCCGTGCAAACCAAATCATTGGTACTGCGGACTCGGCGCTGGGCCAAGTTAGCTCGCTCTTGAACGATATTCGCGGTCTGGTTACTGAGGCAGCTAACAAAGGTGCACTCAGCGACGACGAAATCGCTGCTAATCAGTTGCAGATCGATTCGTCGCTCGAAGCGATCAATCGAATCTCCCAAACAACCACGTTCCAAGGTCGTCGTCTGTTGGACGGCAGCTTGGACTTCATCACCAAGGCAGGTGCAGGATACGGCAACGTTGCTGACTTGCGTATTGACTCTGCCAACCTCGGCGTAGCAGGCACTTTGAACGTTAACGTTTCGGTGACATCTGCAGCGACCAAGGCGAGCATCACCACTTTGGTGCCAGCATCGACCACTCCAGCAGCATCGGCCGGCAGCATCAGCTTTGATACTCCGCAAGCCAACGGCGAAGCAACGATCCGTGTTGCTCTTGCTGCAGCCAATACCATTGGTGCTGAAGCAAGCGGAACGGTTACCCTTGCTAACGCATACAACAATGCTACGGGTGCTGCTAACGAAGCCACCACCGGTACAACTTGGGCTCTTACGAGCGGTGTCAAGCTTAACATCACAGCAACCAACGGCGGTGTCGCTGACGGTGCTGTAGGTAGCAGCACGATCTTGGACGTCAAGACGAACACGACAGCCACGACAGCTAGTTACGATGCCAACACTAAAGTTTTGACCCTTGATTTGAAGCAAGGTGACGCTGAAGCCGCGATTGCTTCCGCACTTGATACTGCGTTGTCAGGTACTTTCGATGTTGCTGCTGGCGGTGGTTCAGGTACCATTGCTGCTGGTGATGCTGGCCTCTTTACGGGCAAGTTCTCTACAGTAACAAACAACGTTGCTGCTGGAACCTTCGCATTGACCGCAATCAACGGCGGACCTGCTGACGGATTGAAAGGCAACAGTGCAACTTTGGCATTCACTTCGGGTGCGAGCAACGCTGCTGTCTATGATGCTGCGACTAACAAGATTACTGTTACCGTCGCTTCTGGTGCTACTGTTTCGGACATCGCCAACACGATCAACACGAGCCTAGGTGCTTCTTCGGCAACACCAACGTTTGTTGCATCGAACGTAACCAACGGTGCATCCAAGTATTCGACATTGGACAACGGCACGAACGGTGTCACATTCGCTAACGGTACTAACCCAACAGCGGCTGCTCAATTCGACCTCGTTGCAACCAACGGTGGTGAAGCAGACGGAACTATTGGTAATACAACGAAACTCGTCTTCTCCAGCGGTGCGTCAACTGCTGCTGACTTCGACTTAGCATCCAACGAATTGCGTATTACTGTTGCTGCAGGTGCAACAGTTGCTAACATCCTGTCGGCGATCAACACGGACAACACGTTCCAAACGACCGGCACCGCGTTGAACTCGACCAGCTACTTCAACGCTGCTGACATTGGAACGAAAACTCCATCGGTTTTGACAGCGGGAACAGACAATCAGCTCAAGGACGTGATCAACGTCACAGCCAAGAAGAACGATGCTGCTTTCGACAAGAACATCACCTTCGCAACAGATAACAGCTACACAACTGGTACTGCAACCGCAGCACTTGATTCCAATGGTAACATCGTTATCACCACCAAGAACACCGGCAACGTAGCCGTCGGAACCATCCGCGATGCGATCAACACGCTGGCTGACTACCAAGCTACTGTGCCTGGCACAAACGCTGGCGATGGAATCTACACCGTCGGAACCGACGCTGCTCCAACCATCACCAACTTGACTGGTGGAACTCAAGGTGGCGGATTGAACGCTGACCTGGTATTCCAGTTGACCGGCGGTTCAGGAACAGAAGTGTTCAAGTTCGCAAAGGGATCTTCGCTTGCGAACATCGTTCAAGCGATCAATGTTCAGAAGGATGCGACTGGAATTGAAGCCGTCAACGATGCTGGTAACCTCAAGCTAACCAGCGTTGATTACGGAGCAAAATCAGTTGCTGCTATCGACGTGATCAGCGAAGGTGTTGGCGGTACATTCAAGTCTGGCCTCTCCTCCTCGCGAGCCAGCGGATCGAACATCGTTGCAACCGTCAACGGTTTCGCTGCGACTGGTGAAGGTAACACGCTGTCCATCAACAGCTCGACCCTTGCGTTCTCGCTGACCGTGGCTGCTGGTACAGCTTCGAACACATCGATCAACTTTGACATCACCGGTGGTGGTGCTCTGTTCCAACTCGGTGGTGACGTGGTTAGCAACCAACAAGCACGCCTAGGTATCAGCTCCTTGAAC
>CAIXME010000670.1 GCA_903920425.1 uncultured Pirellula sp.
AATTCTTGATGGTTGAGTGTCAGCACGGGTGGATCATTCGCTAACGCGTTGGGTTGTGATCGTTTCGTTGGATGGCGGCATGCCCATTAAAGGAACGAGCCGCTCGCGCCGTTTCGCTAAAACGACCGGACGGCTCGCGCCGTTCCGCTAACAAGCGGCTAATTGGCACCAAAGCGAATTGCTACCAAGTAACCAATGATCGCACCGACCAGCAAGGCGGGTGGCAACAGGATCGCGACCGTCCATGCGATCAGCAACTCTTTAGAAGGTGGACTTTTCGTGTCCAGTCCACTCGCGTCGCGCTTTGCAGCTGAGTCAGCAATGCTCCCGCTCGCGCTATCTCCTAGACCGGACATGCCGCTTGGGAGTTGGCCCGCTTGCGACGCTTGATTCGAATCGTTGGAAGCAATGGATAGCTCCTGTGACGCATCGTCCGCTCCCGGTCCATTTTCTGGCTCCAGTGAAGGAGGTGGTGGTGCAAGCCACGGCTCCCGCGACATGAGTGGCTGGGACAACTCCGTGGAGTCACTCACCCACTGTTCCAGTCTCGCGGCTACTTCGGCGCAGGACTGTGTTCGCTTATTTGGATTCTTGTCCATCATTTCGGCGATGATGTCGACAAATTCTTCGTGGATGTTCAGTGCGAATTTGCGAGGATGAAATGGTGTCGACTCGAGATGCCTGCGAACTTTTTGCGCGGTGTCACCACCAGGAAATGGAACTTTGCCACAAACAGCGTAATAGAGGGTGCAGCCGAGCGAGTAGACATCGCTGACTGGCCCAACCTGCAATGGCGTTCGGATTTGCTCGGGGGATAAGTAGTCTGCGGTTCCAACAATTTTTCCGGCACGCGGATCATCCATAAGATTTGCGGTAAAGCCAGCCAGCCCGACGTCGGATACTTTTGCGATCCCTTCGGGAGTCACCAAGATGTTTCCTGGTTTCACGTCGCGGTGCACAAGTCCTTGTCGGTGTGCGTATTCCAATCCGAGTGCCGCTTGCATGATGATTTTTGCCGCTTGCTCTTGTGGCAAGGGGCCTTGGGCTTTGATCAATCGCCTCAAGTCCATACCGGGAACGTACTCGGTGACCAAATAGTGGATCGAGCCGTCCTGGCCTGCATCGTAAGCGCGGACCAAATAGGCGCAGTCCAGTTTCGCTTGTAGTCGAATTTCTCGATGAAAGCCAGCGACTGTTTCTGGTGTGGTGCGTCCAAATGGAACTACTTTGACGGCAACCTCGCGTCCCATGACATGATGGATCGCTTTGAAGACTTGGCCCATGCCCCCTTGAGCGATAAAGTCGGTGATTACGTAAGGGCCTAATTTGAATTTGCGTTGGCCGTTTGCCATCTGGCCGGCTTGGTATTCCGTGATGGCACCTTGCTCGATCAAAATCGCACGCAGCAATTGGTCTTGGCGTTCCGCAGAAACGGGCTGTGGCTCGGTAGAGCATCGAAAACGCAGCAGACGCAAACAGTATTCCCACTGAGGCGACTCAATCAAGCCACTTGCCAACGCTGCTTTACTGAAGATCGATTCCAAAGTGGGTGCCTAGATTAAGGACTGATGATCGAGATGATGATAACAAAGACAATGGCACCCAACGCGCAACAGATGTTGATGATGGAGAGCCACATGCCCGTCAACGCCATCATACGTTGCGATTCGGGCGTGCGTCCGGATCGAATGTTGGCAATTTCATTTTTTGCCATGATGATTGCAATGGTGCTGCAAGCAAAGGAGCCAAACAATGTAGGACAAAGAATCCAGCTGAATATTCCCAAGATCAGAATCCAGATTCCATTCCCTGGTTGGGCATAGCCTGCGGATTGGTTTGCTGAAACAGGAGCGGAACCAAAAGGATTCTTGGACAATCCACTGTCGACTCGCGAACGTTCGACGATGGGGTTAGCGTTTTGCTTGATTTGAAATAGCCATGCTGGGATGCCAAGCCATTGTGTCTCGTTTTCCCGTTTAATGTGGCTTTCGTTGTTCAATCGTCCTTCTTGTAGCCAACGCATTACCGCAACTTGATCCACCGGACCGTAGACCGTACCGTCCGGTGGGCGGACAAAGAATCGATCGCCGGACGGGGCGAGGGAACTTGCAACACCGCCTTGGATGGTTTGAGTGGGCTGGATCGACGGAGTGGAGGGGTGGATTAATTCCTGCGTTGGCAAATCGTTCCAAGTGGGAGCAAACGGATCGGGCTTTTTCTCGAGTTGGAGGTTTGTCGATTTGGTTCGCAATGCGTCGCTATCCTGGGCCGGAGAGACGACGCTGTAAATGGAACCGCATACGGGGCATCGCGCTTTTCGTCCCGCGAATTCATCATCAACGCGAAGCGTTTTACCGCATCCAGAGCAAATGGAGTCGATGGGCATGGCGATCGGCTCGCTAGCTGACGGGATGCTTGTCCGGGTGCAAGTAGACGAACGACTTACCGAGTCGCCCGCCGTAATTACCTGCCCGAATCTTGTGCAGCCCCGGGACGGGCAATGCAGCGGCGATGGCCGCATACGTTGCATTGGCAACTTGCTCGAGATCGGAACCGTTGATAATGATCTCCATGATGGACGTTACGCCGTCTGGAACCAAAGACTGTGCACCGAGCTTCGTTTTGAGTGTTGGGCAATATTCTGCATAGGTACTTGCGATCAAGAATTTATAGCTGCTACCTGCTTTGCTGGCGCTTGCAGCAACTCCGCCAGGGAAGGTCGTAATGACATTCGGTGATGCATCGGCAGCTTGTGCCGCACGGTCGGCAGCTTCGATAGCCGCTTCTTCGGTGTAGCCTAAGAACCAAAGGTTGCCACCCATTATGCCATCTGCATAGCCAAAGCGACGTGTCAAAAAGAACTCGCCACCAAGTGTTGGAATGGTCCACCCTTTTTGGCCGAACATTTCGGTTCGCGTTTGATGTCCGTCGCCAAAAAACGCGATCTTGTGTCCCAGTTTGAAATAGGGATCGGTATCGAGTCGGTTAAAGCATCGGGTGGTGGGGCATGTCAGAACGTTTTGACTGATGCGTGCCAGCAAGACGCGTTCAAGATGTTCGACACGGTCCTTTCGGAATCGCGGCACATGGAATTGCAGAACTGCACCCACACGTCCGTCGGGAGTCTCTTGGCCAGGTGACGTGCCATCGAGGATACTTTCGATTCCAGCTTCGCAGTCGCATAGGATCGTACTGCTGGCATGGCCGGTTGCAGCATGGCAAGCGGCCATCAACCATTTTCGGTCGCGAGCAGTGACAAGAACACTTGCGTAAATGCTACGGAACGCTTCGGCATAAGTGTCTTCGACTAACGATTCCCAGAGTGGGTTATCAATCCAAGGTGACATGAGCGAGGCCTGACGATTAAGCGAGATTGGTTACCAGATTTTCTGATCTTTTGGTTAGAGCCGAGATTGTAGCTGATCTCTCGGTCAAGGATAGCAGACGGGGGTGGGGAAGGCGAAAGGTGTGAGTTGTAAGGCTTCATGCCTACTACTTGGTTCATACCTCCGATTGCCCTAGGATGATCTTCCCGGGAGCTTAGCAGCCAATCATGAGCTTTGTGCGGACGTCAGTGTATTGCGCAATAGCATCGCGATGGTCAGAGGTCCAACCCCGCCAGGCACCGGTGTTATTGCGCTGGCAACCAACGCCGCGCCTTGATACTCAACATCGCCTACGATCTTGTCCTCTACTCGGTTGATGCCGACATCGATAACGACGGCCCCTGGTTTGATCATATCCGCAGTGATGAAGTTTGCTCTGCCGACTGCGACCACGAGGATGTCCGCCTGGCGGGTGATCCCTGCCAGATCGCTCGATTGGCTATGGCAGCAAGTCACAGTCGCGTTGGCATTATCCGCTCCGAAAGGACCGGTTCTCTGCAGAAACATGGATACGAGAGGCTTGCCCACGATATCGCTCCGACCGACGACCACTACGTGTTTGCCTGCAACTGAGATTTGGCATCGCCCCAAGATCTGAAACACTCCATGCGGAGTGCACGGTAGGTAGCGGGGCCGCCCCTGCGATAGAAGGCCAACATTTTCCGGTGCAAATGCATCCACGTCTTTCGACGGGATCACGGCATCGAGCACGAGACGCTCATCAATTTGCTTTGGAAGAGGCAGTTGGACCAAGATCCCATGTATTTTCGGATCTTCATTAAGTCGTTGCAGCAAAGACAGCAATTCCTCGGTCGTTGTGGCTGTCGGCAATCGAAACAATTGACTTTGGATGCCTGCTTTCTCGCAAGCGAGCTCTTTATTTCGTACGTAAACCTGGCTGGCTGGATCCTCGCCCACCAAAATCGCGGCCAAGCACGGTTGAACCCCGCGAGAGCTTTTCAATGCTTGAACTTCGTCCGCAATCTCTTTGCGAATTTCGAGTGCAATCGCCTTGCCGTCTAGAATTCGTGCGGACATAAGTATTCTTACTGTCGTGAAAGAGGTTTAAGGGTACGAAGGGGTCGGAGCGTGCGTTTCGGGATATCGTTAGAATCCCCATTTGTTATATTGTTTGCAAGGGTGGTCCAGAGAGCGAACCCTTTGTTCCATCGCATTCCCGTTTTGGGTTGATGGTGCAATCCCATCGCATTTTCCAAGTTTATTCGTGTAGAAATCATACTCTCCCAATGGCAGACAACGAAAACACAGTAGAAGAGAAACTAAGTCCCGTAGAAGGGATGAAAATCGCAAGTCGCTATTTGCGAGGAACGATTGGCGAAGAATTGGCGACGTCATCGGACCACTTCGGCAAGGAAGACTTGCAACTGCTAAAGTTTCACGGAACCTATCAGCAGGACGACCGCGAAGCTCGCGGCGGATCAACGGAAAGCGGGAAATCAGAGAAGGCTTATAGCTTTATGGTTCGCAGCCGTATCCCCGCGGGGATTATGACGAGCGAACAGCTGATCGCGCACTTGGACCTTTGCGATGAGATCGGCAATACAACTCTCAAAATCACCACGCGTCAGGGGCTTCAATTACACGGCATTTTGAAATCCAATTTGAGGCAGTGCATCAAGCGGATCAACGATGTCCATTTGAGCACATTGTCAGCATGCGGCGACGTCAACCGCAACGTCATGGCTTGCCCTGCTCCGTATCGAGATAACATTCGCCCTGTTATTCAAAAGCTCGCGTACGATCTTGCGATGCATTTGGCTCCTAGCACCAAGGCTTACTACGAACTATGGCTTCGTGATCCCGAATCTGGGGAAGAGACGCTAGAGGGCGGAAGCGATGAGTTTTGCGAGCCGATCTACGGCAAAACGTACTTGCCACGAAAATTCAAGACAGCGATCGCGTTGCCTGACGATAATTGCACCGATGTATACACCAACTGCCTCGGCTTCATTGCTGTTATCCGCGAAGGACAAGTGATTGGGTACAACGTTGTCGTCGGCGGTGGCTTAGGGGTAACACCCAGTGCGAAGAAAACGTTTCCTCGGTTGGCAACACGCATGGCCTTTGTGACCACGGAGCAAGCTGTCGCAGTCGCTGAGGCGATTGTCAAAGTGCAACGCGACTTCGGAAACCGTGGCGATCGAAAACGGGCCCGACTCAAATATTTGATTCACGATGAAGGGATCGAATGGTTTCGCGCCAAGGTCGAAGAATACTACGGCAGCAAGCTTGCTGATTGCACACATGACGATGTTCATGAGCACAATGATCATATGGGCTGGGAGCCTCAAGGTGACGGTCGCTGGTTCTATGGTTTCAACGTGGAAAACGGCCGACTCTACGACAACGAAGACCGATCATGGAAAGCAGCACTGCGGGATATCTGCCACGAGCTCAAGCCTGAGATTCGCTTGACCGCTCACCAGAGTATTCTGTTTTGCAACATCGAAGAAAAAGACAAAGCTCGACTTGAACAGCTGATCAAAAAGCGAGGGTTGCCGCTGACCGAAGAAATCTCCAACGTGCGTCGTTGGTCGATTGCTTGTGTGGCATTGCCAACCTGCGGGCTTGCAATCACGGAAAGCGAACGCGCTCTGCCCGGTCTGATCGATGAGCTCGAAAAATCCCTTTCGGACATGGGGCTCGAAAAAGAACTGTTCACGGTTCGAATGACTGGATGCCCCAACGGATGCGCACGTCCTTACAACGCTGATATCGGCTTAGTCGGTAAGGCGAAAGGAAAGTACACCGTATTTGTAGGTGGAACGCGCATCGGCAATCGCCTCGCTTTTATCTACAAAGACTTGGTGCCATTCGAGAGCATTGTAACTTCGCTTAAGCCACTTTTCGCGGCGTTCAAGACACAACGCAGCGGCAGTGAATCGTTCGGCGATTTTTGCTCACGCGTAGGAAATGAACAACTCTTGAAGTGGTACGACGAAGCCAATTTGCCTGCGTAACGCACCACTAACCATGTTTTGCATAAGCGGGCGTTTCTTGTCCCGCTTTATCACCCATCACTCGTTGCATGTTTTCCGTCGACAATTACCAATGGCTCGACTCTCTTGAGGCAAGGACCACATGGGAGTCGCTTTGCAGCGAGCAGGGTAAGAGTTCCTCTGCCCTCTTGAATCAACTGCGTGCCAAATTCCCAGTGGAACACGCTTCGCTCCTGATGGAGCAGTGGGAACTCTGTTCTTTGGCTAGCCGCAAGGTTTCTGATCCAGAGCGATGGTTCTGGACAAGGCAATTGCTAGAGCAAGCGAGCGATGAAGCTACGGCGCAGGAAACGGCTGCCGATTTCGATCCCGGAACCAAGGTTGTCGATATCTGCTGCGGCGCCGGTGCGGATTCGATTGCGCTTGCTAAGCGAGGTGCAAACGTCCAGTCGATCGATCGTTGCCCCATCGCGTGTTGGCTGGCTAGTCATAACGCACGCCAGCAACGGGTCTCCATCGATGTGGTCTCTCAGGCTGCGGAAGACTGTATCCTGCAACCGAATGCGTTTATTCATATCGATCCAGATCGGCGAGCAGACGGTAGCCGGTCCAATCAGTTCGAACGGCTATCCCCGAACTGGACAACGATCAGCAAGATGCTCGAATCATGCAAGGGGATGTCGCTCAAGCTTGGTCCAGGCCATCGCATTGCATGGAATCAACTACCGCAACAAGTCGACCATCCTCCTGAGTCGATTCGCTTTATTGCGAAAGATGGGACGGTTCGGCAACAGCGTTGGAGCTGGGGACTTGGCCGATGGCCTCGCAACTCGATAACCGTCAGTATGTTGCTCAACGAACGTTCACGTAAGAATGCAGAGACCTTTTCCGAGCTCCACGCGAATCGCAACGATGCGGAGACGCTTTACAAGGAGAATTGGTTCCACGAAACGTTTCTCCAATCGACCATGGTCCGTCATGTCGGCGACGTGACCGTTGACCAGGTTGGTGATTATGTTGCGGACTATGACCCGTCGCTTCGAGCTGCCGAACTTTCTCCCAGCTTTGCCGCACGCTACGGCTGGAATCTGTTGCATTCAGGCAGTGGCTATCTCAGCAGCGACCGTCCCACGATACACCCGTTGGTTCGGTGGTATCGCGTTCTCGAAAACGTTCCCCTCGATCGAAAGCATCTGAAAGTACTATCGAAGCAACTTTCGGTGAAGCGATGGGAGCTAAAAAGTCGTGGCGTCGACGTCGACTTAGATGCGATGAGAAAGATCTTGGTTACAGACCGAGCGAGCGAACGGGGACTTTCCATTCTATTCACGGAAATCGGTGACAGTCATCGCGCATTAATTTGCGATGAAACCGATGTTCATTACGCTTGAAGTGCCGCGATCATATCCATCGTTGAACGTTCGACCGCCGCTTGCCAAGTCGGTAAAGCCTGGTACTTGCTGTTCTCGTAGGCAAAGATAATTCCTCGCGAGCTATTCACGATCGCACCTAAACCGCGTTCGTCCATCCCGTGTTTGACATCGCTGGCTGCTCCCCCTTGAGCTCCATATCCTGGGATCAGAATCCAAGCGTTTGGCATACGAGCACGCATCGAACGGAGTTGTTCTGGATACGTTGCACCAACAACCGCCCCGACACAACCGAATCCATCTGGCGCACTGAGAGATTGGAGAGACTGGGACTGAACGTAGTCCGCAACGCGTTCCGAAATACTCAACGAATCGCATTGAAGATCTTGCATGAAACCGCTACCTGGATTCGAAGTCTTGACCAGGACAAAAATGCCCGCGCCAACTTGGTTGCATCTTTGGACAAATGGTTCGAGCGAATCAGAGCCAAGGTAGGGGCTGACCGTGAGCGCATCGGATGCAAAGGGGCTTTGCGAGCCGGAACCTAGATAGGCTTTGGCGTAGGCGGTTGCTGTGGTTCCAATGTCGTTTCGCTTGCCATCCATGACTACCATCAGCCCTTTGCTGCTTGCGTATTGGCAAACACGTGCGAGAGCCATTACGCCATGAGGGCCAAGCTCTTCAAAGAACGCGCTTTGAGGTTTAACAACGGGAACCAACGAGTGAGTAACATCGATAATCTCTTTGCAGAATCGCTCGAACGCGTTTGCCTGCGATTCAAGCGATGCGTCTGCGTCAACGCGCAGCCCGTCCGGTAGCTGTTCCCGTCGCGGATCCAGTCCAACGCAAACCGGGTTACCTTTGGTACGCACAGCATGGGCAAGTCGATCTCCGAATCCGATCATGTTTTTACTAGTTGGTTCGCGAAAGTGTTCAGTCAAAAGTGTGTTATTGCTGGAAATTGCCAGTTCAATCCACGTGATGATTCACGCATTGTTGCGACTGGCAATTGCGGTTCTGTCGAGGCTACCGAAGATTATTTCTTATCCGCATTGGTTGCGGGAGGAGCGATCGGCTTGGCCTTTGAGTTTTCCTTGCTTGCTGCCTTGGGAGTTGGCTCCAAATACTGCATTACGGATTTCGGCACAGGTTCAGAGAGGTATTTTGGCTCTTTGACTTTTTCAGGATCTTCGCCATCGTTCAAGCTGCCGAATGGAGCTTCGTCGGTCAATGTCAACACGAGTCGGATGGGCGTGTCCCGTTTGGGGATTCGCTCGGTGAATGCTTCGAACAATAGGCTTGAGTTTGCCTGGTCGCTTCTCACCGCGACATCCATGGTTGATGTTGCGAAATTGGATACCGAAATCAGCTCGCCACTGTCACCCAAGTAGTGTTGCTTTCCATCCTCGTCTTTATAGATTTTGCTGCCTGCGAATACCCAATCCCAGTACATGCACTTCTTGTTGTCGGATCTGCGGATCCAGTTTTGGGCAAGCGTCCCTTGAGGTTTGCCGTCAGCATCGAACCATAGAGCGTAGACGCGGACGGTTGTTCCACTGGCCGGTTTGAATGGGTCGAACGAAGCTGGGCTGCCAGGCTTTGCGTTGATGGCGAGAAGTCCCGCGTGGACTGACTGAGCACGCGCAAGAACCGCGACAATAGCCTCGTGCTCCTTGCTGCCGGTTGGGCATGCGAACAATTCCAGCGGTACTTGCCTTTGCACGACATAACCATCGATCACGACAACTTGTTCGTCGCGATTGATCCAAATTCGATTTTCTGGATGAAGCGATTTGCAATCTTTGGGAACTGCAAATGTATTCACGACCCGCTCTTTCAACTCGGCAGGGCTGACCCATGCATCATCCGCATGCAATCGATTTGCGATGAAGCTCGATGCGACAAACAAAAGGGCGAGTTCTACGCGATACATGAGTTTCGATGCGATCATGGTAACGTTCATTTCTTGGTGAATGATGGGAGCGATTTCGGTAAATTTTGGCGGGAGGGCAATGTCAAAAGTCCATACCCAAAATCAAAATTTTTTTAATTGGAAAAACTGTTCCAAAGATTCGTGGTCTTGACGCTTGCATCTTGAAAAAGTGGAACAACAATTGGCCTTCATTCGCGGGTGTTGTTTGGAGCGTTCCTTTGTTGGCCGATCCAAAACCGATCCGTTGAAGCAATCTTATCATTATTCGCAAACGTGGACGAGAGACCTATGGACTGGGTAAAGCCCAAACATCGCGCCCGGCAACTCAAAAAAACCGAGTCAACTGAGACAGAGGTGACTGCAAGCACTTGGCTAAAGCAGTTATGCGAGGAAAACGTCGCGATGTTGCAGTCATCGCTTCCGATACGAGAGTCGCAAGTAAAATCCAAGACAACGAACGTTTCATTTGATTGTTACCTTCGAGCGACTTTGTGGGGCACCGGTGTCTGGGAAGTTGAAAAAGCAAGTCATCAAGAGTTGCTGAACGAATTGGTCGACACCTTTGGGGTTACCAACACGACTTCGGCCGGCAAGAAAACGACCAAAAAATTATCGACAAAAGTGAATGGCAAAAGCGGTGCAGGGAAAGCTTCTCCTGCGTCAGCTAGTGAAATCGCCGCAGCGACTAAGACTGCCAAGTGGATTTCTCAGCAGCTGCCAAAAAACAGCCATGATCCCTATGTCGCCTTGGTCTGTGCGGGGTGGATTCATGCTTTGCCCGAAGTTGGACGCAGCTTACCCGCTTCGCTGTGGCTCGACGTGCTGCAGTGTGCATTAACGCAAGTGGATCGCGCTTGGGCGAGTGGCCCAACGGACGGACTTTTTCCTTGGATCGTTTGGGCATGTGAAATCCCGTTGGCGCTCGCCAAACAACTATCGCATTTAGGTGGCAAGGATCGGATTGTCAGCGAAACACTCAATCGCATTGCCCTCATTCTCGAAGAATCTTCGGATAATCCAACGAGTTTTATGGCTCGTGGCGGCCAAGATCTCAGGGCCTTGTTGGCTTGCATGGTCCGTTGCCGCTGGTCTGCCGATGCTGTCGGCGCTCGCAAGTGGTACCCGCCCCAACGCAAAGCGCTCGGAAAACTAGCTGTCACCACCCTCGCGCTCACGGATGCCGAAGGTCGCCAAATGCTGTTTGATCGAGACGACACAACTTTGGACGAAGAGTTCTGGGTTGCGATCAACGAATTGGCCGGCGAAAACAAAAAGCTTCGTTTGGCCACTGCATGTGCGCTTCCTGAGTCCATTGGGAAAACGCTTGGCGAAAGGCCATTAAAGCTTCGTAAAGAGTCGTCGCTCGACGTTTCCTTGCCAAAGCAAAGCCAGTACTGGGAAAAGAATTCTATCGCAACAATGCGTCGATCATGGAGGGATCATGGTTGTCGCGTCGCAATCGATTTCTCAAGCGACGTGATTTGGCTGGATGTCCTCGGGGCAGATGGTCAACGTGTCATGAGCGGCGATTGGGATGTGAACGTTTATCGAAACAACAAGCCCGTTCAGCTTGATGTCTCCTGGCAGGAAGTCTGCTGGTTTTCAGACGATGACGTCGATTACTTGGAACTGGAGTGCGCCGTGGAAGACGTGTGCAAAGTCCAACGCCAAATCATGCTGATGCGCGAAGAAGGTATCGTCTTCTTTGCAGATGCCTTGATCGCCGAAAATGATGAGCATTGGGCGGTGCATTCTACGTGGACTACTCCCGATGATATCCATCTCAAATCCGAGCCGAAAACGACCGAGGGGAAACTCGTCCGGTCGGGAAATGGCGAGCAGACAGCCGCTCTCTTGTTGCCCGTTGCAATGCCAGAATGGCGGCGAGCCCCGAGCCATGGGAAAATGACTGCCAGCGGCTCTACGCTTACTTTGAGTTGCGAAACGAGGGCCAAAAGCCTGTATAGCCCTTTGGTGATGTCGCTCCGTGGGCTTCAGCAAACGCATGCCTACACATGGCGTCAGCTTACGATCGCAGAAGAGTTGCAGATCCAGCCTAGGCACATCGCCGAGGCCTATCGAGTGCAAATCAACAAGGACCAGTGGGTGTTTTATCGCTCGCTGACCGCTTGTACTCGTCGCACAGTGATGGGGCTGCATTTAAACACCGAGTTCTACGCAGGGCGATTCTCCCGAACCGATGGCGAATACGAACCGATCGTGGAAGTGAATCCTGAATAAGCACGTGATTCCACTGGTGCTTTCTTGCAACGATCAACAATCGTCACGCAGAGTCGTCACAGCGCACAGATTGAAAGAAGTTGTTGGTCTCCAACCTTCTTCGTAGCGTTGTGTCTCTGCGTGAACTATCTAGCCTGAACGCGAAAATCACAATTCGATGCATGAGTGAGGGAAACAGAATTCCTCGATGACATGCTCTTTGATTTCATGGAATCGCCGAAAGGAAATGGGATTATCACAACCCGTTAA
>CAIXME010000671.1 GCA_903920425.1 uncultured Pirellula sp.
CAGTGGACAAACTGAGTTTGGTTTTGGTAGCCGTCTTTGCGACATTCTTTTTAGGAGAGCGTCCAAGTGCACGAGAGTGGTTCGGAATCGCATTGGTAGGAATCGGCGTAATCATCCTCGGATTAAAGCGCTAGGAGTCGCGAAATATCTATTCGACCTACGTGAATCAAAACGGTGGCGATGACCAGGACGATATGGATCGCGCAAAGACGCAAAGCCGCAAAGGAAAACCAGAACAGGCTGTTCTTTGCGCCTTAGCGTCTTTGCGCGAGATCGGTTTTCCTTGGCTGTTAGAAGACGAAAAGGGGTCAGGTCTCTTAGAAAATACGCAGCAGCCCCAGAGCGAACGAAGTTGGGTGGACATAAGCAGATTGAACTGAACACTGTTTACCAACGTCCTTCGCTCCGGGGCTGTTGCTTGCTTCTATCCTTAATTGACCTACCCCCTTTTTCTCCAACACTACGTTAGGGCGTTGTGTTCATGGGACAATGCGTCCTGCCAAGCTTGAAACGTTTCCCTTTCAAACGCTATGAGAACAACGCGATCAAGAGGGGCACCGTTGTTTAACATAGTCTGGATCGTACGCACCGAGATATCAGCAGCCCGACGGATCGGAAAACCATATGCTCCACACGAGATTGCAGGAAACGCTATCGATCGGCAACCTACCCAAACCGCTAGTTGCATCGACCGACGATAACATGACTCCAGTAAACGATCTTCGTCATCGTGACCACCACGCCAAATCGGACCAACCGTATGGATGACAAACTTTGCTGCAAGTTCGAACGCTGGAGTGATTCGAACATCTCCCGTCGGACAACGGACTTTTGTTCTGACCTCCGGAAATGCTTTGCAAGCCTCCAAGAGCTTCGCCCCCGCAGCTCGATGGATGGCACCATCGACTCCTCCCCCGCCCAACATCCATTCATTCGCCGCGTTGACGATCGCGTCGACTGTAGCTTTCGTGATGTCTCCTTGAATGATCTCCAATTTTTTTTGCATGAACCGTCTCCCAGCGAGTACATCCGCAATCAACCTAATTGACTTCAAATTCGGCTAAGTAGCGAATGCGCTGTTGAGCCGGATCGAAAACAATATACTCGTTGTTTTGCACCCCCGATACTTCCGCCTTGCCGAAGACGCTATGGTGCCCATCGGGCGGCCCGACATAACCGTGCGCTTGCGGCGCTACAAAGGGACGTCCAATCGCCACATCCATCGCAAACATAAATGCCCCTCGCCCTGATACGGCTCCACTACCCCGACTCCAATACGAATTGTTCAGACTGGTGTAGCCCGCAGACTTCTTCCAATCATCCGCAAAATATAAACCTGGGCCAAACATCGCACCGGTAATAACGACCCCCACCAATTCCTTTGGCATCCGTAACGCTTCCTTCATGATTCCTCGTACGTTGACCGAGCGTGTCCCGTGGAAAAGAAGTGCGGTATTCGAAGCCTCAAATCGCTTTACATCCGCCTTGGCCACATCCTTTCGCGACTTCATTTGAAATAAAGCACGCTCCTGAATCACCGGTTTCGCTTGAACAATCTTCTCTTGCGCAGCTTCAAGTCGGCCCGCATCATCATGCCTTTGAACCCGCCACAAGTTGAGGATTTTCATGTCCTTGATGTACGAGTGGCGGTTGGCAGTTGCCTTTGGCCACCAGGTTATCAAATTCTTGCCCAATGTCGAAGTAGGTGAGATCCACTCCATGTCCAAGCGAAGTTCTTCGAGCGGGTTCACCTCCGTTTGCCCTTGCTCGATATCCGTCGCGTAAAGAGCGCTTTCGAAAGCATCGAGGTCGTTCTGCCAGACCAGTATATTATCCTTGCTTAAGAGCCATTCCTCGGGTGCAGCTCGAAGCTGCTTCTTCTTTGGAATTCGACCATACATTAGGCTGGTCATCTCCATCAAACTCTTATCCTTTAGCTGTTTCTTGACATCGTCACCGACTTTAGTCAATCGCTTCTGTGCTTCATTGAGGATTTGACGGGCTTCATCGATGGCCGCTTGAGTTGGCAAACTAGAATCCGCCATGCTGCCTCGAGTGTAAGCAATGGTGGCGACGCTTAAATCTCGCAAGAGTTTGAGTGTCTGCGGGTCCGCTACCGGACCTTTCTTCTTAGCTGTCGCAGCTTTCTTTTCACCCTTTTCACTTTGGTTCGACAAATCGGCAGAATCCGAGCCCGGTTCCGAATTCTTTACCTTATCAGCGCGAGCTCCTTCATTGATCTTGATGCTTCGTGCGTCCGGAAGTCCCGTGCTGCGTGTTGCCATAGGGCGTACCAAATAGCAGTCCTGTCCAGCCCGAGCTCGCAAGGTTCGTATTCCAGCAACAGTAACCCATTCACCTCGTGAGTCGTTCTTCGAATGCACTTGAGAAGCAAAGACTCGCTGTGCTTCTAGCTCACTGCCGCATTCGGTAAATTGAAAGCTCGGTTTGGCAGCACCGGTTCGTCCCCACTCAAAGTAGGCAAACCACTTCTTACTTGTGCGATGTTGAACCACCGCCGCATGATAGTACTTGTTAGTATCCTTGCCATCTTGAGTGAAGCAACCCAAGTCGCAAATCTTAACTGCCTCAAAGTCACCATCTTTGGTCGCGGGCGGTCCAAAACATTGAAAGTCCGCCGAGGCAGATTGGTCCGGATAAGTGTCTCGTGCAAGCTTCGTTGCCATAACATACCTTTCTGGCGTGCCTAAGGTTCCTAATCGCTCAATGTTTCTAGCTGAAGCCGCATTTGTTGTCCGAGCTCTGGTCTTGTCATCGATAGAAACGCAATCGATCCCTCTACCCAGGCCCTGAAGTTCGGGTGTCCTTCGCGGTTTTGGGCTGCCAGGCCCTCATACTTAGCTCGATGCAATATCGCTCGTAGACGCCGAATCTTTTCACGTGATAACGTGGCCTTGTCATTGACCACCAACCCAGTAACCGACTGCTGACAACTCGATCTCAAGACTCGGCTCTTTTTTTCGTTGACGCTAAAGCCTTCATCCTGCGCGATATGCCGAATACAAGCCATCACGTAACCAACGCGGCTCGCGAGTTCCTCGCCGCCCGAATACGTGACATCGTCCGCGTATCGAGTGTACGACAGGTCCATGCGATTCGCTATTCCCTGAAGCCGTCGGTCCAAACGCCTCACCACTTGATTCGAGAGCGCGGGACTTGTGCATGCTCCCTGAGGCAATCCGCGTGGCCCGGTTGCAACCATGTATGTCTGTCCCTTGAAGGTTGCCCTGCGGCGAGGACACTCCGTGCAAAGCAATCCTAAGATTGTTGAAACCGACGGTGAGTAACCGATGCGAATGAACAAGGCTCGCACGCGTTCAAACGAAATGCTAGGAAAGAAATTCTCAAGGTCCATATTTAGCACCACGTCTTTGCCCACGTGAGGCATTGCGTTGCTAACGATGTTTCTGCCCGAAACAAAGCCATGAGCTGCAGGTTCGGTTGGCAATCGATCCAAAATCTCTCGCAAGATCCACTTCTGTGTCGTTGCCAACGCCACGTGCGGCGAACTGAGCGTTCGCATACCCCCTGACTTCTTCTTGATATCAAACGAGACGTAATGAGTTCGGGCGGCAACCTCAGCATGAAAAGCCAACCATCTCAATCTCGGAACGCTGATCGACAATGCGCTAGCAAGCTCAGCAGGCGTGGAAAGCTCGGGCAACCCTCTTGCTCGCAGCTTTTCGAGGTCACTCGTCCTGTCATTCAACCTGGATGAAACCCCGCGACCAAGAAATAGAATATCGGTCGATTTTCTATATTGAATATCGGCTTGACGCTTTGCACGTCGCTCGGCTGCCTCCGCTTTCTTCTTGGCTTTCTCCTCTAGCTTCTTTTGCTTTTCAGCTTCGACGGCAGCCTTACCAGCCTTTTGCGATTCGGTTTGAATCAAAACTTGCGATGGCCTGAAGCGATCCATCTCCGCCCCGATGCGATGTATTTCTACGAGCTGTTCAGGTGTAACAATCCCTTGAGTCACCATGCCGCGATCTATCAAGTTCGTGCGTGGATCTTCTGCGGGCGGAATCAAGTCTCGTCTTCCGAACCAAGGGCTTCCCCAAAGACTTATTCCTTTGGCCTTTTGCACCAGCTCCGTTCGGCTAATGGGCAAAAACGCTGATGCATCAAAGTTCAATAGAATCGGCTTGCGATTTCTGGGTGCGCCCAGTGCGCCTTGATTTGGTGAAGGCGTCGACTGCGAAAACGCGGGGGAACGTTGTCCAGACGCTGGTCGATTGGTTGGATTGGGAGTGGGCGGAATCGATGGCGAAGGCGTCCCAAAGATCCGATTCAATATGCGGCCAACAATTCCACCCTGCGTGGGTGGTTGATTTGAAGCTGGCTGGGTATTTGGTTGATTCGTTGCAGAACCGCTCGTACTCCTACTGCTATACCCCTGTGGATCCATGTCGAAGCGGTGATACAGAAAGGGCTTTACCTGAGCACCCACATCGATCACGCTCCGATTGTAACTTGCACCCATCACTCCCGTTTGGAATAGCTCATGCACAATCTCCTTGCCCTCGTCATGGCGCAAGTGAATTCCAAGCTTGCGTGCTTCCACCGTGATGTCAAAAGCGGTAAACATCTCGCCAGCAGCGATTTTGCCAAGAACAATCTGCTGAACTCGAAGCCTAGTTGCTGTGTCTATCATGGCTAGTTCCAAAAACTCCTAAACCATTGATCCATCGACACAGCATGGCCCGAGTTGACTAGCTGGTTCCGAACCGCTTGAAGATGCCGGCACGGGCCCATCCGCAAAGCGTTCTTGAAATGATGCGAACAATTGCATTTGCCACGTTGGATGATGCCATTGCTGTCTAATAAGAGCTCAGTTTTCTTTTCAGCATTCCATCGATCGCGAATCGTCGCTTCCACCAGTCTGGAATTGGAATCAGAAACTTCGTCACGAACGATTTTGATCGTGGATTGAGCCAACAGCCGAACAGCTTCGCGAGTTTCCGTGTCCTCTTGGCCAATTTGGTCCAGCGTCAACGGAGCTGGCATGACTTGTCTCCATCGATAGGATTGCGCAGGCATATCGTGAATCAATTGCCCCAAGAGTGCGAGTCGATGCAGTCCTGCTGCCAATACAGGTGGATCGATTGCAACCGCATTTCGAAGTTGTTCAAACGTCATTTTCGGCGACGCACGAAACGCACCTGCAATCGCAGTCAATGTGGTCTCATCGATCGAGCCAGGGGGAGCAAGCTGTTGCAACGCAGAAGCTCCGGTCCAATTATTGGTCGTCCAACCACTAAGAGCCAGGACAAGTCGCATCTTGGGCATTCGAACGACCCAAAAACTAGGTAGCCCCGTTCCCATAAGGTGAACGTCGACCGACTCCATCAACGGGAGCATTCTCGCAAGAACATGCAACCGATCTCGCCCCCACACACGAATCGACTCGGTCCGTACCCCACGGTAAATGCTGTTGGGCAATTCGATTCGCTTCTCCCACGGTTCCATTACCAAGGCGATGGGTTTGCCCGGATCTAACTCGAATCGCAAGGCTCGCGGAGCACGGGCAGCTCGGTTGCGATTCAAGAAAGCTAGTATGCTATAAACGGCTTCGCGCGTGAGCTGGACTCGGCGATTAGGAAGTACCATCGCCGATTGCAACTGCATAAACCCACGCAACCACGAGTTGGGCAAATCAATCTTTTCCTCACGATGCGAATCGGCACCCTCCGTTGAGACATCGAACCCGGTCGGATCGATCTCGAAATTTGTATTGCGATAACTTCTCAGTTTCTGAAAGTGTTCGTAAAGCCCCCACGAATAGTCGACGTTCGTGGTTCCCAAAGCGACATCCGATTCATTTTGAAAGGCATCGCGATCCACCGTCAAACAACCGTAACTGCTCTCGTCCGCGCTGAAGCACTCAAAGAACAAGCAATCCTCTGCAACCGTAATGACTGGGTCGCAGGGCATCATCAATCTCCATAACTCCCGATCGTGCTGGAGCAAATGATTCGAGTACTGCTGCCTAGCTTTCCAATAGTGATCGCGCGCTTTGCGAAAATCGCCTTCTAAGTTCGGAGGCATCGGCTCCAACAGTTGCGACTTGAGTTCCGCAGTTGTCGCTCTCGCTGTCTCGGTTCGTATTGCACTCAATCGAGAACTTTCAGAAGCTCGATACGCTTGGTATGCAGATTTGTCTTTAGGTTTGTACCGAAGATCATTGATAACCACATCATGCAATGCACTTATGGCTTCGCGAAACACAAGCGGATCAATCAGCTGGCCACGGTAGCTCACTCGATCGCGACGCAAATTCGGTGCTAGCGCAATAGCTAGTCCAGAAATGGATTGCTGAATGCCGCTGCGTCGGCTGTATGAGAGAGGGAGTTCCATGGGCGATGGGATGGGATGATTGGCTGCTGATGTAGCTCCCTCAATCACAATGGATCGCGAGAGCAGGACAACAGTAAAAGGAAAAGATGGGAGGAGAGACCTTCAACGACTTCGAAGCGCCGACCAGGGTCGTTCACTCAAGCCGGATACGCATCCGTATCGGCGGGAACTACGTTGAATCAGTCGCCGATACGGATGCGTATCCGGCGAACGAACAACGACCTTGGGAAAGCATGACTAAGCAATCTCACACCGCGGCGGAACACCGCAGCAAATTGGTCTCGAAAAAGTTCTCTCCTCCCGATCTAGTTTTCGAAAAGGCTACTATAACAAATTCAATTCAGGGAAGTGTGACTGGACCATGTCCGAAACTTCCGGATTTTTTTCTATCCAGGTCACGAGGCCCACCAGTCCTGCCCGCCACTCAGTCGCGCGAACTGAACGCAAGGCGACCGCCAGAATCGGCAACAAGTCGTTCGCTTCTTCCCGATGAACATGCAATCGACCGATCATCGCCTTGACGATCCCCGGTTTTTGCTTGCCTCCGCGATGGATATTTAACAACGCTGTTGCCCAGAGGAACCGAATTCCTTCGGGCGACAAACTCTTGGCATCTACCAACATGGATTGGCTCGACTTGGAGAATTTCGGAAGTGATTCGTACTGAAGCAATCCGATTACCCTCAAACGCAGATCGTCATAGGGTGTCTCGATCAAACGTTGCCATAGATGATAGTCTCGGGCTACTTCATTTCGCTCCTGCAACCAGGTCCATCCGACGTCTCTCACATCCGGAAAACGTGAATCCAAATATTCAAGTATCCACTGTGACCGCTTCGACTCCACTCGATCCAACTTCCGTCGCACCTGATCGACGAGCTTTGGTCGGATGTGCTCTGATTCTGCGTCGAGGGATAGAAGAAGGTCCTGAAAATCTTGATCGCTATGAGACTCCTTGGATTCCAACCAAGCCATCCCAAGTTCGGCCACAGGCACGGATCGGCTACAAGCCAAATCCATAGCGTCCCGCAAGGAAACCGCATCGGCTGTCAACGTTTTCATGACTAGCTTGCAAACAATATCCAAAACATCAGGGTTCGCCTGTTGTATCAATTGCAACCATGTCTTCGTCTGGACGCTGCCGAGCACATTGGATTGGCTAAAGAGTTCGGCCCCAAATCGAGCCAATTCCGCATCCTCACTGCGCATCCATCGAAACAATCGGTCCAATGACGTCTGGCTCAACGCTTTCGCATGATGTTCACGAAGCATGCCTACGCTCCATTGCCGAACTGGCCTGCAGGCAGCCAAATCCAGCATTGACAACAAAGGTTCCGCGTCCTTAAGCCAAGCACTTGCATACGCTGGGGCAGATCGTAGTTCGGACAACGATCGACCCTCCGCCAACTTCCATGTGCGACTCTTCGAAACGATCACGTCGCTGTGCTTGAATAGCGTTTGAACCATTCCCCAGTTGTCGAGCATGGCCAATCCATCTTTGCAATCCTTATCGGTGTACTGGACCAATGCCTTCGAGATGCCGGTCGCATATCGATCAAGATCGCTTGTGCCCAACTGACGAAAATATCGCCAAACACGGCGTCGCAGATACTTGCGAGTTGCCATCTTGAACAGAAACATACGATCGCTTTTTTCAGGTGTCGGAGCCGCCATCGGTTCACCGGTCATGCGATTTTGATAGATGAACGGATTGCCCTTCTTCGGCATTTCGGTGCCTCGCGGCGTAACGACATGTTCCTCTATCCAGCTCTCTCGCGTCGTCCAATCGTATCGATTCCGAGTTCGTTTCTCACGACGAATACTTCGGTCTAAGCCAACCATAAAGCAAGCCATCACTTCGTCGTCTTTAGCCGCTTCAGCCAATTTAAACAAACGCTTCAATAACGCTTCATGGCGAAACGCATTGAAAGGGGTTCGAAGGTAGAGCAACAACAAACGTCGGGATGCCGTTCGTGTGTCGTTATAGAAGACCTTGGCAAAACTACCGAGCCGGTCTGCATCATGGATGCGCCGAAGCTCCTTTACGAACTCAGGATCACCATTCTCAATCAACTCTTCCACTCGCAACCAGGAACCTGGACTGGGTTCGTTTCGCTTTGCCATTTCCAAGTCTCAAAAGAAAAGAATTCGGGAGGAGTTGAAACCGAATTATAAAGATGTCGAAACTGGTTTTGGGACCAGCAACCACTTTTTTTCTTTCAAGTCAAAGAAATCTCTCGACAGCTTTCCCACATAGTTTATCGATAACTATTCGGTCGGAGACGTTCTCGAGTCCATTCGCATGGAGGCTGTACGATCGGATACCATCGATCCATTTTTTGCGGATGGCTCGCTTTCCGTGCAGTGCGCCAACCAAGGCACCGACGATGGCGGCAACCGAATCGTTGTCTTTGGTATCATTGACCGCCGCAATAATCGAGGCCTCCAGGCTATCCGCATGGCACATCAAAACATAAAGAACGGCTGGAACGGTTTGTGTGCAGTCTGCCCTCGAACCAAATCCATTGAGCGAACACGCCTCGAAGAGCGAAACGCCTCTTCGAAAGGCTCGTCGCATCGGCCCATCTAAAAAATCGCAAAGCGTTCCACGAAACCCATCGAAAAACCTTGGGATAGGTTCTGTATTCAAGGGTAGAGGCAATGGGTCAACTTCCAAATCGTACGCAACGCTCAGATACTCATCGAGCCACCACTCTGGCTCGGGGCAATCACCGATAGGCCGTTCGAGTGTCTTCCAAAGAAGATGCGTTGCTGCAACCGCCGACGATAAAGCCACCGTATTGCCATGCGTGATTAGCGCGGATAGGGCAGCGTCCGCCCACAAGCTACCGCTGGGCGTTCGAAGGTGCGGCAGCACAACCGGAGAGAATCGCATCAAAGCTCCGTTCCCCCGGCCCTCGTTCGCCGGGTCGCCAACGCATTCATGGATCGCGAACTCGTTCCTTTGAAACCGTCGACGATGCCTAGTCAAAGAGGCAGACGTATTCCTGCCCATCCCCACGATGAAGTCTTGTCGGTCCACGAAACAGCCAGATACATCATCGAATTTGAAATGCCCCCGCGCCAAAAGTCGTTCGACCAACCAAAACGTCATCTGGCTATCATCTGAGATCCGACCTGGACGAGATTCTGGATCGTGCAAATGATCCAAAATCGTCCCGTATTTTTCGTGCCTCGATTTAGGATCGAATTTCCATTCCGTGGAGTGACCAAGCGCATCACCGACCGACACACCCAACAACATTCCTTCGATACGTTCGCCTTTTCGAATCTCCGCCAAATCGAGTTTCGCAGGAATCGTCGAAAAGACCTTGCCTCTTCGCAATGCTATTTTCTTCGTTGCAAAGAAGTCCTCTAACATGAGATAATCGTCATCTAGCCCGTCAAAGAGCGATGGCTTCGAGTAATTCATTTTCGAGCAAGCCTCTAAAACACCATCGGAATCGCACAAGTCCATTTTCAAACTTGCGGTGGATTCTATCGCAAGTCAACTACTTCACAATATTAGACAGCAGCTGACCTGTTCGTCGCTCCATCGAGTTGCGACGCAAAAAACCAAGAGGGGCTGTTCTTTGCGCC
>CAIXME010000672.1 GCA_903920425.1 uncultured Pirellula sp.
CAGAACCCTCTTGATTCATCGACGCCAACAACAAACACGTGCAAACTGCTAGCAACTCCCGTTAGATGTATTAAGCTGGGTGGCCCCTGATTACCCCCGATTACCTGTTACGCGAAAGATGGTCGCACTTTACCGCCACCGGATTCAAACTACGACTGGGCAATCCAAAAACAATCTATGACTACGACCTAACGATCGCTATGTATCGGAAGTTCACCAACTGCGGATAGTGCCTTGCCCCAAACTGTAGACTACACTTTGACAAGATGACCTGTATTGGTTCGGACTTGTCTCATTTCATTCGTGCGTGCGATCCTTTCCTCGCTATATCTCCCCGTCATTTGGAGCCCCCCTGCATGCTACTACCTATACTTCGAGTTTTCCCCATCGTTTTAGCGTGTTCGTTATCTGCGTATGCACAAGATAAGATTGCCAACGCGGTTGTTTACTCCGTGGACTCGAATATTTCCTATCGCGATGAAGCGGTCCAGGACAGCTACATGCGAGAACGCTGCAAGCTCGATGTTTACTATCCCGTTGGGCAAAAGAAGTTTTCCACGGTGGTGTGGTTTCATGGAGGCGGACTTACTGGTGGCGAAAAGTCATTTCCCGAAGGGCTAAAGAACCAGGGCATCGCCATCATTGCTGTGAATTACAGGCTAAGTCCTCAAGCGAAAGCTCCTGCCTACATCGAAGATGCTGCTGCCGCGGTTGCGTGGGCCTTTCGCAATATCGATAAATATGGAGGAGTCGCAGACCGGATCTTTGTGAGCGGACATTCGGCAGGAGGATATTTGACCACCATGATTGGACTCGATAAGCAATGGCTGGCGAAATACGACATCGACGCCAACCGCATTGCCGGTCTCGTCCCATTTAGCGGTCAAGCGATCACCCATTTTACGATTCGCGAAGAACGTGGGATCGATCGCAAACAGCCCGTCATTGACGAATTCGCACCCTTGTTTCATGTACGCAAGGATGCGTCTCCGATGTGGATCATCTCAGGAGATCGCAATTTGGAATTGATCGGTCGATACGAAGAGAATGCCTATTTTTGGCGTATGATGAAGGAAGTGGGAAACACCACCACCACGTTGCACGAACTCGGTGGGTTCAATCACGGGGATATGGCCAATCCAGCATTTCCCCTCTTGCTTCGATTCATTAAAGAGCGCTAATCGTTCCAAACCATGACTTCGGAAACACCGCTGCGAGCGTCCCCGCGGTGGGTAAACACCAATCGAACTTTGGTCGATTGCACAGGCTGAAAGACGACGCTATTCCATTGGCTGCCCTCAGGCTTCTCCGGCGTTTGGACAGCTTCTGTTACTTGTTTCCATTCCGAACCCGTCCAATACTCAACGACATAGCTTTCCGGTGGCTGAACTCCTCCCCGGTCATCGTAGATCGCGAGTTCGATTCGACGGAACTCGGTCCGTTGACCAAAGTCGATCTCTAACCAATCGCTCTTGGTTTTCGACTCGTAGCTCGTCCATCGATTCATCGGGGTAGGCAGGAATACCGTCTTGCCATCGATTGCATTGGCTGGTTGGCCCCCGAATCGATCGCTATGCGAAGCGGTCGCCTTGGGGTAACTGCCTGGTTTCGATGAGAAAGCAAGATTACCGGCTGGCGGCGACGCTTCGTCTGGAATCGATTCTGACTTTCCCCAAGCTTCAATCTCGGTTAGCCCAGAAGCAAACTGACCTTGATGCTCCATCTCGATCCGAATCTTGGTCGTCTGGACTGCTGACAAAGGAATGGAAGTAGCCGTGTGGCCTCGAACCCCTCTGCCGGCTTGAATCGTTGCGGG
>CAIXME010000673.1 GCA_903920425.1 uncultured Pirellula sp.
GAATCACCCGCCGCTCAATACAACGTTCTATTGAAACAATACAACGAAGCGACTCGGACGCTTTGCAAAGCGTCGAATATCCCAATCGTGGATCTTGAAAATTTCGAGACAGGCAAAACCTTGACCACCGATGGGATCTACTGGAATAGTCAAGGTTACTACTTGGTTGCGCAAGACATCTGCAAAAAACTAGGGTTTACGCCAGCGGTCAGCATGACGTCCCACGACGAACTCCGTACCAAAATTAATCAAAAGAACGGCTGGTTCTTTCATCGTTACCGACCACAGAATGAAACGTACCTGTTTCTGTTCCGCAAGCATGAGCAGGGCAACAATGCTGCAGAACTTGAGCAGATTGAACCTCAAATCAGCTCTTACGAAAGCGATATCTTGAAGTCGCTATTGGACAAGTAAGCTGGTATCGAAAGAGAATCTTGGCCGAATTGCTGCGTTGCTGTTTCGATGAGAGATGGCAACCCAGAGGCACTGAAAGGCTAGTCGGCCCTAAACGGGCTTTGAAGATCGGCCATACGCCACCGATTATGTTGCCGTTGCTTCGCCTACCGTTTCCGACGTTTCTGGGGAAACCACAGGTTTCCTCGCGGACTTGCGTTTGGTCTGCCTGACTACTTCTAAAGCAATGCAATAGTCCAGATTGGGCCGGAAAACGGTCAACAGTGCAAGCGGTACGAACCAAGCTAAATACAGCCCGCCGCCAAACCCATGCCAAAATTGGGTCGCCGCCATAATCGCAGCCGAGCAACTAAGCAGCGTGGCCAAATTCTTTTGCGCGGGCCAAAATACAAAGGACAAGCTCAATAGAACAAAGAGAACAATGATTGGTATTCGCATAATGGGGTGCCAGCCAAGCCCCCAAATGCCATCCATGCCGTTCATGGCGACTTGCTTGACCCCAAACATGTTTCCTAGATCCTGAAACAAGTTGTTCGGGTGCAAGAGAATCATGGCCAACACCAAAGCCGATATCGAAACGGAAAACCCTCCAACAAACCTACGAATCCCTCGTTGCCAGTAAAAACTGCACCATAACGGCAACAGCGAGAATGGGTAATACACGACCCCAGCGGCACATCCAAGAAACAATCCAGCGACGAACGGTTGTCTATACATCAGAATGGCCAGCAACAGCAGCGCGCTTGGCACCACATGGTCTACTCTGCCCGTCATGTGCGCCGTGTACGGCAGCAGCAGGTAAAACGTTGCTACACCCACCCCGGTTTTGAAATTGCCGAAATGCCAGTAACCGATCGCAAGAATGCAAAAAACCAATGTGAGGTTCGCACCGATCGCCAAAATCCTCGCCAGGGTGAGAGCCAGATCTGACCGTCCACCTTCGGGCTTTAATGCCGTCGTTTGCGGCAGTTGTGGAGTAGTGGCAATCTGCGGTAAAGCGCTTAGCAAGACATAGCCCGGTCCAATTTCAGGGCTGTTGCGCTGTTGTTCAACCGGGCTGCTCGTGGCAACATTGATCATCAAGTAGAGCAACATGGACGTTCCGAGAAAGAGCATTCCGCCACTGCTCAAATTGGGATCCAATAAAGGACGCCGAACAATGGTTGTGTCTAAAAGCATGCGAGTCACAAGCAAACTCGCGCAAACCAAAAGCCACAGGAAACCCCAGTAGGACAACCTGTCCGCAGTCCATGTCCCCTCTGGGCTTTTGCCAGGCGGCTGGTTACCGGAAATAACCGGATTGCTGACCGGGTCCAAGTTCTTGGACATTGCCGGGGCCGACAAACTCGTCTGCTCGGCTTCGTAATCGCGGAATGCTTTCTGACGACCTTCGTAGACCATCATCATTCCAGGCGTAAATGCTAGCACCAGCAAAATGTCCACGTTTCGGAGCGACCAAAAGCGATGGAACATCAGAAACAGTCCAATCACCAAAAATGTCGACAAGAACACCCATGTTGGTGGCTCCAGCCTGACGTAATGGAAAAGAAACTGACTCATATGTTGCTTGGCCGCGATGGCTCAGCGGTGTAAACGAGACGTCCTGTCGAAAACGTGGAAGCTAATGTTTTTCCTCAGAAAGTACAAGACGGTGTCCTCCCGCTGGAGGGCGATTCCTCGCCATTTATGCGGCGGCAGGAAGGGGACGCATTTTCGGCAAATCCAGCTGTGGCCGCCCGAATTCATGAGCGTTACGCCAAGAAATTAAATCTGAAAATATCGTTGCGGTACTACACCAATAGAAACGCGATTTTCGGTAATCCGAGGCTCGTTTGAGCTTGGATGCCTTTATTCGTTCTTATTTTCGTGATTTTTTCAACGCACTTATTTCGTGGAGCAGATTTCAATTGGATAAAGATCATGGGACGTCGCAGGAAAGCGGCTGTCCACAAGATGCATCGCCCCTTCTCCGAAATCCTACTCACTTTTTGCCCATCTTGGCCGAAGCGATCGATATGGAACTCGCTTTCTTTAGCCACGATTTGGAGGGTAGGATCACTTTTCTCAGCCAATCCGCGCAGCACGTCTTCAACCACAATCCAAAAGATTGGATCGGCAGACGGTTCGTTGATGCTCTCACTGAAAGCCCGTGCAACGATCATCTAAAATTGGGAATTAGACCGATCGAGCATGCTCCTGATGCAAACGGACAGGTTTGCGAAATCTTTGATCGAGAAGGGAATCGAATCAAGATTTGGACTTGGAGAACCCAAATCGTCGAAGCTGGTCAACCTGTCGGGCTTGCCGGAGTGGCACGCCGAATAGAGCCTCCCGCTCGAACAGCAATCGATTTTGAAGTCCAAGAATTACTTGAACGCGCTCGATCTCTATCCAAAGTGGAACGGGAGGTTATCGAAATGGTAATCGATGGTCACATGAACAAAACCATTGCCGGAATGCTTGACGTTGCCGTGAGGACAATCGAATCAAGACGATCCCGTGCGATGGTAAAGCTCAAAGTGAAGTCGCTTTCCGAATTGGTAAAGATTTGGATGACGATCCGACGTGCCGAGGGGCGAACCGACATGTAGGCCAATTGTGGTTTTCACAAGGGTAAGTGGGATCGATTGGCCTGTTTCCATTTCAAGGTAGAGGTTAGGCTTTATCAACCTAATCGATGATAACCTCCTTGGATACATGACCATGAAAGCCCTGGTAAAATCAAAACGCGACGTGGGCCTCGAACTGCAAGACGTTCCGTTTCCGAAAATTGGTATCAATGACTGCTTGATTCGCATTGATAAAACGGGGATCTGCGGTACCGACCTCCACATTTATAACTGGGACGCATGGGCACAAAAAACAATACCTGTGCCCATGGTCGTGGGCCACGAGTTCGTTGGGGAAATCGTCGAAGTTGGCTCGAATGTTACCGACTTTTTCCCTGGGGAAATCGTTTCAGGTGAAGGCCACGTCGTATGCGGACGATGCCGAAATTGTTTGGCGGGACGCCGTCATCTTTGTAAGGACACGCAAGGTGTAGGTGTCAATCGGACCGGTGCTTTCGCTGAATACATTGCTTTGCCGATGACCAATGTGTGGCACCATAACGCGTCGATCGATCGCGATATCGCTTCGATATTTGATCCGCTTGGCAATGCTGTTCATACAGCGCTGAGCTTTGATTGCCTCGGAGAAGATGTGCTCATTACCGGAGCTGGACCAATCGGTCTGATGGCAACCGCCGTGGTGCGTCATGCTGGGGCAAGGCATGTCGTGGTGTCAGACGTAAACCCATTTCGATTGGCCTTGGCCATGGAAATGGGGGCAACACTAGCGATTAATCCGAAAGAGCGATCCATCGCGGATGCCCAAAAAGAACTTGGGATGCGCGAGGGATTCGACGTTGGATTGGAAATGTCGGGCTCGCCAGCTGCACTATGCAGCATGCTCGAAAACATGTGTCACGGCGGAAAGATTGCGATGCTGGGAATTCCTTCGGCTCCGATCGCCATCGACTGGAATCTAGTCGTGTTCAACATGCTGACCATTCGTGGCATCTACGGGCGTGAAATGTACGAAACGTGGTACAAAATGTCGGTGCTGCTCGAAAGCGGACTGGATATCTCGAAAGTGATTACCCATCGGTTCCATTACACCGAATACGAAAAGGGATTCGAGGCCATGCAGAGCGGTCGATCGGGAAAAGTGATTTTGGATTGGTCTAAATAGAGTCGAACAGCCTCGTAATTCGGTTACAATCCGCAATCGTACACCTTGCGTTGTCTTCGATCGCCGTATCGTCAAAGCCTCGTCCCTATCGATAATCTGAAATCAATGTCCGACCGTCAACTCCTCGTCACCGCTGCTCTCCCATACGCAAACGGTCATATCCACCTCGGCCACTTGGTAGAGTACATACAGACAGACATTTGGGTCCGTTTTCAGAAGCTCCGTGGGCGAAAGTGCGTATTTGTTTGCGCGGATGACACCCACGGTACGGCCATCATGATCCGCGCCCGTCACGAGGGGCGACCTGAATCGGAACTCATCGCCGACATGCAAGCTGCGCACGAGCGTGATTTCCGCGGTTTCGATATCGAATTTGATCACTATGGGAGCACCAACTCCGAGGAAAACTACGAGCTCTGCAAGGATATCTGGAGCTCATTGCGTCAAGCCAATCTCATCGCCGAAAAAGATGTCGAGCAACTGTTCGACCCCGTTGCTGGGACCTTCTTGGCGGATCGTTTCGTCAAAGGGACTTGCCCGCATTGCAAAACGCCCGACCAATATGGCGACAACTGCAGCAAGTGCGGTGAAACCTACGCTCCCACCGACCTGATCGATCCTGTCAGTACCTTGAGCGGTGCAACCCCCGTAACCAAATCAGCGAACCACCTGTTTGTCCAGTTGGAAAAACAGCACGAATTTCTCGAACAATGGACACAGTCTGGAGAGCACCTGCAAACCGAAGTCGCCAATTATCTTAAAGGCCACTTCCTGGGAAATCCATTGAGAGATTGGGATGTCTCGAGACCCGATCCGTATTTTGGCTTCGCTATTCCCGATAGTCCCAATAACTATTGGTACGTGTGGTTCGATGCGCCGATCGGATACATCGCGTCGACCTGGCAATGGTGCAAAAAGAATAATGAGTCGCTGGCCGATTGGTGGAAAAATGATCAGACAGAGATCCACCATTTCATCGGAAAAGATATCACTTATTTCCACACCCTGTTTTGGCCGGGGGTGCTAAAAGCGGCTGGCTACTCGCTGCCAAAATTCGTTCATATACACGGATTCTTGACCGTGGATGGCGAAAAGATGTCCAAGAGCAAAGGGACGCAAGTTCAGGCCAGCACGTACTTGAAGCATCTAGACCCCGCGTTTCTGAGATACTTCTACGCGTCTAAACTTGGCCCAAAGCTGGATGATATCGATTTGAATATCACCGAGTTCATCAACAAAGTGAACTCGGATTTGGTCGGCAAAGTGGTCAATCTCGCTAGTCGATCCGCTCGTTTCGTTGAAACCACTGGGCTCGCCGTTGAGTATCCGCACGATGGCGGTTTGTTTTCCACCGCCGCTATTGCTGGTGAGCGAATCGCACAAGCCTATGACGAACTTGATTACGCACGCGCCATGAGGATCATCATGGAATTGGCCGATCAAGCCAACGCTTATGTCGAGAACACCGCCCCATGGACGCTAAAAAAAGATCCGACACAGCATGTCAGGTTGCAAGAGGTTTGCACCGTTGTCCTGAACCTGTTCCGACAACTATGTATCTACCTGACGCCTGTTTTGCCTCGATTGGCCAATCAATGCGGGCAACTGCTCAACGCAAACATCAGTTCGTGGTCCGACAGCCAAACACCATTGGTCGGAACCACCGTCTCGAAATTCGAACACCTTTTACAACGCATTGCGCCTGAGAAAGTTCATGCCATGATCGAAGAAAGCAAAGAATCAACCCAAGAACCTGCCGCAACGACGCCAACTGTGGAAGCCTCTGCCACTCCCGTGGATTCCGGGGATGCGTTGCTACAAGAACCGCTGGCGCCAACCTGTACCATCGAGGATTTCACGAAAGTCGATCTTCGCGTAGCTCGTATCATCAAAGCAGAAGAAGTTCCCGAGGCCAAGAAATTGGTTAAGCTCACCGTCAGCCTCGGCGGCGACAACACTCGTACAGTGTTCGCCGGTATCAAGGCAGCTTACTCGATCGAGCAACTCCAAGGACGCTTGGTCGTTATCGTCGCCAATCTGCTCCCTCGCCAAATGAAATTTGGATTGAGCGAAGGTATGGTGACCGCTGCAGGGCCAGGCGGAACTGAAGTGTTTTTGCTCGGAATCGATTCCGGGGCAGTTCCAGGCCAGCGAGTGCATTAAAGCTTTGCTAAACTGGATTTCGAAAGCTACTTGCGCTGTCGACCTTGCCCCTGTTCGTACCGCTGACGCTGTTGCTGTATTTTGATTGGAGTCACTGGCTCCAACTTGCACGCGCCGAGAATTGCGTTGACCAGCAGCGTGCGAAATGCGTTCTCATCGAAGTCGCTGGGATGCCCCAACGAGGTATAAAAAGATGCTCCGCCATCTTTTCGGACAAATGTCCATGCGACGGGTTCCGTATTTGCTCCGTCCACTTTACCTTCCCAAATAACCTGGGTACCAGCCAATAGCGGACTCACCTGATAAAGTGATCCTTTGCTCAACATCAACGTGCTGTTGCCGTGCGATGGCGTAATTGTTGCGATTAAATCATTCGCGAAGTGATTCGAGTAGCTTCCGCCAAATGCATACGCATCGAATTCTGGCCATTGCTCGAGTCCGTTCACTGTCTTGTTGTCCCGCAAGCAAAACGCATGGCTGGCGGTGCGGATTCCGATGACAGGCCTCCCGGATTCAAGGAATCGGCGGATGCGATCCATGTCTTCTTTGAGGAGCGGCCGACGGCGGACGCTAACCAACAATGCATCTGCATCGTCGATGGCGGCCAAGCCTGGAATGGAATTCTCGGAGTCGGCTTTCCCGTAGATCAAAGAAATCTTCAGTTGGCTCGCTAAATGCGCTGCGGCGAAATCAGGTAAAGTCGACGCGGTGCGGTACTCGTCTTCCGCCATGAGGATTGCCAAGTGCGGCCTGCGATCGCCAGAAAAGACGTGAGGCGTCAAGTAACGCACCGGTTGATCGCGATCTGTACCGCGAAAAAAGTAGTCGCTCGTTGTTGTCGAACAAACGTATCGCTCCACGTGGTCCACAACTAAATCGGTGCCGCTGAAATGATCGACGTACGGCCACTGCTTTGGATTGTACATGGTGTCCGTCAGATCTCGCAGCAATACAACATGCTTGCCATGAGATGCCAATTGCCTGAGTCCAAAGGGCCTGCCTAGCACGCACATATTGGTGTGCACGCCGCAAATCAATATGTGCTTGATATTCTTGGACTCCAAGATATTCCATACTTCTGAACCAGAATCTGATACGTAGTCATTGCCGCCATCGATTTCGATTGTGGGTATTTGCTGACGCCAAGGTAGCTTCGGGTTCCGGCCTTCACGCTCCAGCGTCTTTGCCCATTGCTCGTGCTCTTCTAAATCGTCATCCTCGCCACCGTCGGATTGGTCCACTGGATACCTTGAGTTTTCTTCGCTCTCGATCTTGTCGCACCAACGGTTTAGATCACTTGGCAACGTTTCAGCACCTGGAACAGAACGAGCACGCAATCGTGATGGGTGCGAAGCATAGCTCCCCATGCAATCGCTCGGGGCATGAATAATCGTTCCTCCCTGACCGCGGACTTGTTTCGCCAAAGCGTCGATTCGAGGAGCAATCTCGTGAACGCGCCTAACTGCGTTGACGCAATGATGGGAATCCCAAACATCGCAGATAATCAAAGCCGTCTCTCGCAAGTCCCAGTCTTCGGGCGTACCAATGCGATGAAATCGAAAATCGAAATCTGCGACGGGAGCCTGTCTCGTGGTAACCAAGCGTGTTTGGCAATTCCCGACGCTGCTGCAAACCAAAAGAAGAGAGCAAGAGAAAACAAACCAAAGC
>CAIXME010000674.1 GCA_903920425.1 uncultured Pirellula sp.
ATGCCATGCCCCCGGATAGCCGAGCGTAAAGATCCGCTCCCAATCCCGACAGTTCATTCAGACCACGATCGGCAACCAAGATCACTTGCCGCTTATCGCGAAGCAACATATCGATCGTGTTTCGCAGTTCAACGAGGGTTCCTGCTTTGCCCAAGCAAAACTGGATATCATCGATCACGATTGCTTCAACGTCGCGATACTTTCTGCGAAAGTTTGCAAAACCACCGCCTCGAGCGCTCTCGGTATACTCGATCGTGAATTGTTCACCTGTCAGAACCAGCACGCGACGCATGCGATGCGTCATCCGCAGTTTGTGAGCCAGACCGATTGCTAAATGCGACTTGCCAGTCCCGCTTGGACCATGGAACAGCAATGGATTGATCTGTCCGGGGCGTTCCAGCACCATTTGGGCAGCGGTGTGCGCCAAACGATTGTGGTCGCCAGGAATAAAGTCGTCCCAACGCTTTTCGTTTTCGCGACGAATTTCGATCAATCGATCGACGTGAACATGCGTCGGCGAGTCGAGAGTTTCGTCCGATTCCGCGACGGCTTCGCGTACGACACGCAGTGAACCGGTAGCGGGACTCGATGAGCTATCGAATGAACCAGCGACGCGAGCACGGGGTTGCGCAGAACGAAGACCATCGCTGACAACGTCGGCTTTTTCTACTTGCGATTTGGTAGTCTCGGTTCGAACGGATGCGAGCACGGAATCATTCGGTCTGGATGTGTTGGTCGCAGCGTCGGCAGCAGACACCTCGTCCACAACCTCGGCTACAGAAATCTGGAATCCAAAATCGCCACCAGTCGCTTCAAGAATCGCTGCCTGGAGATCGTCTCGAAACATTTTCGAAACGCAATCCGCGATGAACGAGCTGGCTACCTGGATCCCGACAATATTATGACCTAACAACGACCATTTGGCATCGCCCCCAAACCAAAGATCCATCCGTTCTTTGCCAATCCTTTGCCGTAGCCTGCCTTCGACCAAATGGGCGACCGAATCTTCGAACATAGCAACTTCGTGCGCTATTTTCATCGCAAACTCCTGGACCATGCGAGTCTGCGGACCAACCTAAGCTCGTCCGCAGTATCCTTTTCAAACAGGAACCATCCTGCCTGACGTCATTATCAGTGGGGGATTATCTCGCATTGGACGCCCGCAGTGTTGGCTTACTGCCCACGCTGCTGAAACCCGATTGCGTCACCGCATTGACTCGACGGCTGGCGATTTTAGGAATGCTAGCTCTTAAGTCAAATTCGAATCCGGTTTGTTGGCTTAAGAAATTCTTTTCAAATGATGAAGAAGCGGTAAAGACCGCGTGAAACCAACAGGCAAGAATTGCTGAGCGATAGGAAAGATTCGATTGTAGGGCGGTGGAAAACCTGTCGGATGAAACGACTACACTTCCGACTGCCAAATGAACTGGGTCGCTTGCACTCGCCAAACCGCTAAACAAGACAGGCACGCTGTGAAAATGCCCAGGTAAACAACGTGCATGCTGATACTCGTGGTGGTGTCAAACAAGTGCGACATCTCCCGAGCGGATGCAACCTTTAAATCTAGCAGCTGAAACAAGATCGCTCGTAATCGATAACTGACGGTGAACTGATTGATTGCAGCTGGCAACGTAGACAGGATCGCTTCGACAACGAACGCATAGATGAACGCAATGACCATGGCTCGCTTTTGAATGACTGTTCCGATTGTGGCGAACAAGGCTGCATAGGCGCACGAACCCAAGACGGTCACACACACCAGTGCCCCCCAAGTTGCGACAGGGTTTGCAATACCGGAAATCGGTACGGAGAGCGTCAGTGCGATCGTGGAGCTACTGATGGTCCACAGAACAGCGACAAAGTACTTGCCGACAAGCACCGCTCGCCTCGCACCAGGACGGACGACCGCGTATACCCAAGTTTGTGCCTCGAGTTCTGAGTACACAATGGGGGTCGCCCAAAGGACCATCCCAAGCACTGTCATGACTTGCGAAATCAGCACGAACAGAAGAAACACCAATCCAAAGTAAGTCTCCTCGGAACTTAATCCCACTCCACGCGAGCCAATCTGCCAAGTGGCGATGCCGATGAGCGTTGGAGGAAACAAACACATGAATAGCCAGGTCATGATGCGACCGACTGTCAACGTCCGGTAGACCTCGATGCGAAAGACGCCCAACGGTCCCCAAATCCAATTCGGTTTGGCCGGCTGTGTAGCGATGCGACGCTTTTCATCCATGGGAACAATTGTGGGCATTTGCGGTCAATGGGTGAAAAGCTGCTGGAAGGAATGAAACGCTACGACCTGCCGTCGAGACCTTGGAGCTCCTTTCGGCGGATGTGGGAGCATTCGCATGGTAACCCAAATCCTTTGGTTTCGACAACGAAAATCGTTGAGAATGCCTGTACAATTAGGCAGCGTTCGCCATTTGATCGTTGGCCTGTGAAGGCGTTGGACGGGCGACGAACTCCTGTCGCCATGACGCCCAACTTCGCTGAAACAACAAGCCGATCTCGTAGAGTAAACTGGTTTTTACCGTTTCGCGATAAATGCTTTTCGCCGGTAGCCCGCTCATGAGACGACGGTGCGCCTTGCCGAGATTGTGGTATGGCAAACTTGGAAACAGGTGGTGAGTCGCGTGGTAACGCGTGCCGGTTGGCCCCCATAACTCGGTGATCCAAGGACGATAAGGATAGTCGCAGGAATCGAGCAACTGCTGCTCAAACGATAGCTCAGAGCCTGTTCCGGTCCATCGATGGGCTCCTAAAGTCCGTACGTTATTCAATGTCAAAATCCCAATGCTAACCAGGTAGGCATGAACCCAAAGAGGATCAACCCAGGTTTGTGCAACGATCGGACCATGCAGCACCAGAGCCCAGCATACAACGAAGCAGCAAAGTTCTTGGAACAACATGATCCGGTAAACTTTTTCTCCAGCCTCAGGACGCTCGTAGGTGATGTCCATCACCATTGTCGAAGCGTGCATGAACGTCCATTTTCTAAAGGCAGGGAAGCACCATGCGATCGGTGACATGATGGCAAAACGGACAAGTGCAGCAAAGGGTGTTATCGTGACCGCCAAAAGATAGATCACGATCGCATGCGGCGGTTGATGGCTTAAGTTCAAGTACTCAGCGTCGTCGCTTGTTCCATACGATTTACGTCGGTGGTGATCGATATGAGGATAGTACGTGAACGAGGGGATCAGGAACGGGATTCCGCACAACAGGTTCCACGCGACGCGAAACGCCGTCCAGCCTTCGCGAGGCAAGTGCACTAACTCATGCGTGAACATCACGGCACGGAGAAACAGCAGAATGGTCAGCACCGAGAGCGTTGCCTGAACAAATAAACCGAAAGCGTAACTGCCGGTGAGCCAGAGGTCCGCATTGACGTTGGCCGCGAAAAGCAAATGCCCCCCAATGATCGAACACAGAAAGTCCGTCCAGTAGATCCAGGCGATCGGCCGATGCAGATCGCCAATCAATTCTTTAGCATGCTTAATGGAGAATTTCGAAGTTTCCAATGCACTGATTTCTGTTGCCGATAGTTCCATCGGATAATCCCTCAACGCAATCAATATTTCATTCGTAAAATACAACACGCTCCTATCGTGTTTTGTGGTTATCGACAATCGCCCGCCATCCACATCGGCTTCACCTGAAAGCGAAGGAAATTCTCGCCGATTTTAACATTGCCCGGCCGGAACACTTGTTATTGCCCGCAAGCTTTCGCAACATGGGGCCAAGGAGTTCGCGGTGCCAATCGCTATTGGTCAGCTATCAGCACGAGTCATTATCTTCGAAGCAATTCAAAAAGGATCAAGCAAACTGGACGACAACACTTAGATGCAAAATGGTGCAGCTTTGTCGGGGCTTGGAGAGACGCAAAAATGACCGGAATCGACTATTGAACTCGCAGAGCACCCCGCAGTGATAACAAAACGAGTGGGTTCTTCGGTATAGTATTGGTTTGCAGTAGTACCCAATGAGTTGCGAGGGCCGCGGCTGGATTTAGGACGGTCCGCGCCTAGGGGGCTCTACTTTTGGGCCTTCTAGATTGGGACCTTCAAAAGGTCGACTTCACTACGTTTTATCCAATGCTATGAAAACAGAAAAAAGAAGGCGGTCGACTAAAGCCATTAAATTGCTGCTAGTCAGTTCCGCGTTTATCCTTCAGGGGTGTCGTCCTAAAAAAGAGGACTTGCCAGTCCCAAACATGACGCCTGAGCAGTTGCTTGCGCAATCGGCGCTTACCGAAGAGGAACGACAAGCACAACGCGAGGCTCAAGCGGGGCAGCTTCCTGTGGTGCAATCGATGCCTCAGGCTCATGCTAATCAGGGGAACCATTCCAGTTGGGGCTTTAGTCCCTTTTTTTGGGGCTACGGATCTGGTTATAGTCGCTCTAACAATTGGAGCTCCAGCAGTTCGAATCGGGGAACAAGCTCCGGATTTTTTAGCAACTCGGGAAGTGGGCCTGCGTCGCATTTTGGTGCACAAAATTCATCAGCGACGACAGCAAGTCATTCGTCATCCACACAGAGCGCTGCCGCGCATTCACCGACGACTCATTCGAGCGCATCGCACGTCGCAAGTTCACCAAGTGTGTCGCGAGGTGGTTTTGGTGGGCACGCTTCTGCGAGTTCATAGGGTAAGCGATGCGAAGATTGAAATCGAATCCGCGGCCCGATTGGAAGCAAACGGTGGAGTCTCAAGGGCTGCATTATCATACGTTTGATGGGCTTCTCTATTGGGATGAGAGCGCGTGCTACCACTTTGAAGAGCACGAAATTGATGCTTTAGAGCAAGCCACGTATGAGCTTGATCGCATGTGCCTCGAAGCGGTGGAGGCTGTGATTCAAGGGAAGATGTGGGATCGCTTTCGGATCGCGCCGGCCTATCGCGATTGGATACGTGCAAGTTGGGAGTGCGATAGGCACACCATCGTAGGGCGGTTTGACCTTGCCTACGACGGTGAAGGTGATCCTAAAATGTTGGAGTACAACGCGGACACTCCAACAGGGTTGCTTGAGGCAGCCGCGATCCAATGGTATTGGCAACAAGATAGTTGCAAAGAGATGGATCAATTCAATTCGATCCACGAGCGGCTAGTGGAAGCGTGGCAACGTTTTTTAGCAGGCAGCCAGAGTGTAGTGTACTTTTTATCTGCTGCCGGCCACGTCGAAGACTACATGAATGTTAA
>CAIXME010000675.1 GCA_903920425.1 uncultured Pirellula sp.
AGTTCGCCACGCGGTAATGAAACTATTCCAAACAAAATCGTGACACGTCGGGTTGCGATGCTCGCGTTCAGGTTCAATGGTTCTCACCGAGATGCAAAGCCACTGAAAAGAGTTGAGATCAAGAAAACAATGCTTGAAATCTCTGTGTCTCTGTGTGACAGTTCTTATTCATTGCAGGCAAGCATCGATCGAGCTTGTGGCCCGCTCGATCTTGAACTGCTAGATGTTGTCCAGCAGCGCTTGCTTCTGGAGCGACTCCAATTGCTGTATGGCTTCTATGGGTGTCATCGTAGAAATATCGAGGGACTTGAGCTTCTCGACGACGGCGTTTTCTTGCCATTGAAACAGGGTCATTTGGATATGATCCGAACGTCGCTTCGGAGGGGCAATTTTGGGGTGGCCGTCACGGCTTAGGTGATTCGCTTCCAATTGCCCAAGGATTTCCTTGGCTCGTTCGTTGACATCGCGTGGCACGCCAGCCAACCGAGCTACGTGGATACCATAGCTCTTGTCGGCACCACCCTGGACAATGCGGTGCAAGAAGACGACGTTGTCATCCCATTCCTTTACCGCGACGTTCCAGTTGCGAACTCCCGGCAGCGACTTTTGCAAATCGATCAATTCATGATAGTGCGTTGCAAACATCGTCCGAGCGCGGTTATGGTTATGGAGATGCTCAACGATGGCCCAGGCAAGCGATAGTCCATCATAGGTGCTGGTTCCGCGTCCGATTTCGTCGAGAATAACCAGCGAGTTAGCCGTCGCGGTATTTAGTATCCGAGCGGTCTCGACCATTTCCACCATAAACGTGCTTTGCCCGCGAGCTAGTTCATCACTAGCACCGACTCGGGCGAAGAGGCGGTCGGCGACCCCGATGGTGGCTTGCCGAGCCGGAACAAAGCTACCGATCTGCGCCAGGACCAACAGCAGTGCGGACTGACGAATGTAGGTACTCTTACCAGCCATGTTGGGGCCGGTTATGAGGAGCACGTTCCCATGCTCGGAGCCAATCATGGCATCGTTCGGAACAAAAGTCCCTTTGGGTAACGTCGCATCCAACACGGGATGCCTACCCTCGTATATTTCCAATATGGGCTCATCGGTCATCGTAGGCCGAACATAGGACTGCTTCACCGCGAGTTCAGCAAGAGAAGCCAATACATCGAGTTCCGCTAGTATCGCAGCATTGAGTTGCAACGCGGGCGTTTGGGTATGGACAGCCCCTCGTAACTCCATAAAGAGCTCGTACTCGAGGGCCTTGGCCTGATCATCTGCCGAGAGGACTTTCTCCTCGTAATCTTTAAGCTCGGGCGTGATGTACCGTTCCGCATTTTTGAGCGTTTGCTTGCGAATGTAATTGATCGGGACGCGATCGCGATGGGTATTGGTGACTTCGAGGTAATACCCGAACACCGAAGTGAAGCCAACCTTCAAGCTAGTAATCCCGGTGACTTGGATTTGGTCCGCTTGATACCGAGCGATCCATTCCTTTCCACCTGTTGCGAGTTGCCGGAAGTCATCGAGGCGTTGATCGTAATTAGGTCGAATAAAGCCGCCGTCTCGAGCCAATAAAGGGCAATCGTCCTGGAGAGCCGCATCGAGTTGCTCCCGCAGCGTTTCGCAAAGTTCCAATCGTTGCTGCAGTTGAGTCAATCGGGCGGACGATCGCTCCTCGAGAATTGCTTTGATCCTGGGTATCTGGACAAGAGAGCGACCAACCTGCTTGAGATCGCGAGGGCTTGCGCGCCCTGTCGCAACGCGTGCAAGCAAGCGTTCTAAATCATAGATATCGTCAAGCATTTCGCGAACCGTCGATCGCAGCCGCGTATCGCGAACGAATTCTTCTACTGCGTCGAGCCGCAGCTCAATCTGCTCTTTGGAGACCAACGGCGATGCGAGCCATTGCCCCAGCCGACGCGCACCCATCGCGGTGACCGTCTTGTCGAGAACTTCCAGCAATGAGCCATCGCGCGATGCAGTGCGAATTGTTTGTGTCAGTTCGAGCGAGCGCCGAGTTGCCGAGTCGATCTCGAGCGAACGTATCAATCTAGCTGGTTGAAGTTGCTGAATATGATCGAGCGAAGTCTTTTGTGTTTCCTGGAGGTAAGCCATCGCAGCGCCAGCAGCACTGATGGCCAACGCGTCGAGGGCTTGGTTGGTTGCCGTATCCTTGGACTCGATCTGCGTGTCCCAGCCCATTCCGGAAAGATCGAGGACACCAAAGTGTTCATGCAATACTCGCTGCGCCTCTTCGATACCGAACTGCCATGATGGACGGCGGGTCAAAGGCCATCTTTCCAAATCCGATTTGCTCAACGTGGAGTCGTCGTCGCGAACGACCACTTCGGCGGGCTCGAGCCGCGCGATCTGATCCATGAGCGAGTGAATGGGATACGTTCCCGCTTCAAAACGCCCCGTCGAAAGCTCGACCCAGGCGATGCCGATAGGTGCATTCCGGTCGGACGCTGCTTTTCCAGGAGAAGGATGGTAGACCGCCAGCAGGAGATTGCCCGTTCGCGGGTCGAGGAGAGCTTCATCGGTGAGCGTGCCGGCCGTGACGATTCGCTGCACTTCGCGACGAACTAGTCCTTTGGCGGTCGCGGGATCCTCAACCTGTTCGCAAACCGCGACCCGATATCCTTGCCGTACGAGCTTAGCAAGATACCCCTCTAATTGATGATGCGGGAAACCCGCCATGGGGATAGGGTTTTCTCCCTTGTCCCGACTGGTCAGGGTTAATCCAAGGGCTTTTGCGGCCGTTTTTGCGTCTTCGTGGAACAACTCGTAAAAGTCGCCCATTCGGAATAGCAAAATGGCGTCTCCGCTGGTGGCCTTTGCCTCTTCGTATTGCTTCATCATCGGTGAAAGATTCATAGCTGGTGATGCTACCAAGAGGTGTTCGATGCACCAAGTGCCCAATTATTTTGCCGTCGAGACGAAAACAAATCGACTTGCATGGTGTTTTCAGTACTAAACCGCTGTCCACCCAGCTAAAATCCAGTCGTAGCCCTGGCGGGACTCGGTTCAACAAGTTGGTTTTCCGGCGTTACGGCCGGCACCCTCGCAACCAAATCGCCCAATTGAATTCCAAAGAGCAATCATGAAAAAACCTATATTTTACGGCTGTGTACTGTTCGTCGCGACTGCTGCAACGTCGGTTCTCGCGCAGCCACCGGGCGGCGGAAGCCCCTGGGGCGGACCTCCGGGAATGGGTGGTCCTCCAGGAATGGGTGGTCCTGGAATGATGATGATGGGTGGCGGTGGCTTCGGCGGCGGACGCGGCGGCGATCGAGGAGGCCCGGGCGGTGGCGGATTTGGTGGTGGCGGATTTGACCCGTCCCAGTTCCTGACACGTATGGACACCAACGGCAATGGATCATTGGATCCCGAGGAAGCTCAGGGGCCGGCTCGATTCATGCTGGAGCGAATGGCTCGAGACAACCCGAAAATTGATTTGACCAAACCAATCGCCATGTCGACCTTGACCGAAGCTTTCCAGCGCATGCGAGGCGGCGCCGGCGGAGACGGTCGCGGCGGCCCTTCCGATGAAGAGATTTTGGAACCCGAGGGAAATAGCTTGGTGCCAGGCTTTTCAACGAAGCAAGAAAAAATACCGGTACCTGGCTTCGGTGCTAGTGGCGAAAAGTTCGCAGTCCGAGTCGACGAACGCGACCTCAAAGAAGCCGACGATCGCATCAAGCGGTACGACAAAAACAACGATCAATCTCTCGACGAAAATGAGATGAAAGAAGGGCGATGGACCGATTCGCCCATGCAGTACGATCGTAACCGCGACGGAAAATTGAATCGGCAAGAACTCGCAACAAGACAGGCTCGCCGCAGGAACCTAAAAGGCGATCAAGATTCGAGCAACAAAAAGAAGGAGCAAGCTAACGCGGTTCGCGCTCGCGACGCAGGCGAAAAAAAGGAAGAAGCCAAGCCAAACATATTCGACAAGATTGCCAGTTACCGCATCACCGATGCAGAAGGTAAGACTGCACGGCCGGCAGGATTGCCCGAATGGTTCACCCGGAACGACATCAACAACGATGCGCAGGTGTCGATGAAAGAATTCAATCGAAACTGGTCTGATACCGTCATTGAAGACTATGAGCGCTTCGATACGAACAAAGATGGCTTCATTACAACGAAAGAATGTTTGGTTGGCGTCAAAAAGGGTTTTATTCCAGGCGCAATGAGCGCCGCACCGACAGCAGACGCGACTAAGGCAACGGGTGCTGCACCATCGTCCCCAACCGCTTCATCCTCTGCCTCGCCAGCACCTGCA
>CAIXME010000676.1 GCA_903920425.1 uncultured Pirellula sp.
AACGATGCTGGTAACCTCAAGCTAACCAGCGTTGATTACGGAGCAAAATCAGTTGCTGCTATCGACGTGATCAGCGAAGGTGTTGGCGGAACATTCAAGTCTGGCCTCTCCTCCTCACGAGCCAGCGGATCGAACATCGTTGCAACCGTCAACGGTTTCGCTGCGACTGGTGAAGGTAACACGCTGTCCATCAACAGCTCGACCCTTGCATTCTCGCTGACCGTGGCTGCTGGTACAGCTTCGAACACATCGATCAACTTTGACATCACCGGTGGTGGTGCTCTGTTCCAACTCGGTGGTGACGTGGTTAGCAACCAACAAGCACGCCTAGGTATCAGCTCCTTGAACACAGCCAAACTTGGTGGTGTTTCCGGTAAGCTGTTCGAACTAGCTCAAGGTGCATCCAAGTCCTTGGTCAACGACGTAACGTCGGCTTCCAAGGTTGTGGACGAAGTCATCAACAAAGTAACAACCCTTCGCGGTCGTCTTGGTGCGTTCCAACGAACGGCTCTCGAAAGCAACACAGTATCCTTGAACGATACGCTAGCTAACTTGAACGAAGCACAAAGCTCGATCCGCGATGCTGACTTCGCGAAAGAATCCGCTAACCTGACTCGTGCACAGATCCTGGTTCAATCGGGTACCAGCGTGTTGGGAATTGCAAACCAAAGCTCGCAGTCGGTTCTGTCGCTGTTGCGATAATCTGACAGAGCAGTTTCTGAAAAGAATTGAATTCAAGAGGCATGTTTGGGGACAACCAAACATGCCTTTTTTTGTTCGGACAGTCTGATTTTGCAAAAGTTAAACTGTGCGGGCTGTCGTAATAACTAATACTAGATCGTGAAGGTTTAGCTTGATTTATTGAATTGGCATATCGGGAATCGAAGCGATCCCCGAATAGATGGCATAATTGATAACTATGGGACGCATTCAATCCAACGTAGGTTTAACCACAGGCCTGGATATCTCGAAAACGGTCGATCAGCTCGTTGCTATTTCTGCGCAACCACGCGACCGATTGCAGAGTCGATTGAGCGGTTTTCAATCCCAGCAAGTTGCTGTCAATGAACTCACTGCACTGATCATTGGTGTCCAGTTACAAACAACGCGAATCGGCAACGTTTCCAATCTGGCCACCACCACGGCAACCTCCGCGAAAGCGGACGTTTTGACGGTTTCGTCTACGGGGACTCCAACACCTGGGAACTATGCCGTTCAAACTTTGCAGACAGCCCAAACGGCTACTGCTTCGAGCAATACTTTTACCGGCGCCGATGAAACCCTGTCCAGTGGAGACATCGTTGTTCGAACCGGCGGGTTTGTCGACTCGGCCGCTTCCGTGGATAGCTTGCGCGGTGGTGCTGGTATTTCTCGCGGGAAAATATTGATTACGGATCGAAGTGGAACGTCCAAGGAAGTCGATCTCCGTTTTGCTGCAACCACAGACGATATTCTCAAGGCAATTAACAGTACGACGGGGATTCGTGTCAACGCAAAGACCGTTGGCGACCGTATTGTCTTGAGTGACCTCACGGGACAAACGACGTCCAATCTGAAAGTCGAAGAGGTCAACGGTGGACGAACTGCTGCGGACTTAGGGATCAGCGGAATCGACGCAGCGACCAATTCGGCCACGGGCGAAGACATCTCGTTTATTGGTAATAGCACGCGGTTGACCACGTTGCGAGACAATCGTGGACTCTCCTTTGCCGCTGGAAACGATCTTGCGGTGACGCTCAAGGATGGAACAACGCTCAACATCGACGTCAATGCAACTAAGAATCCTACGTCTGTTGGTCAGCTTTTGACAGCGATCAATAGTTCGAATTCAGCAAAGCTAGAGGCTCGGATCGCTGCTGACGGAAACGGATTCGAACTGATCGACAAGACAACCGGTTCGGGGACATTCTCTGCGACCGGAAAACTGGCTGATCAGTTGGGGTTCACAGGTAACGATGGATCGTCCGGCACACTATCGGGTGCAAGAGTGCAGGGAACGTTGCAAGGTCCATTGCTATCGACGCTCAAAGGAGGATCGGGAATAGGAACGCCCGGCTCAATCTCGATTACCAATCGCGCAGGAACGACCACCACAGTAGATCTTGCAGGTTCGGTCAGTCTTCGAGACGTCGTCGATAAAATCAATAGCAGCTCGTCTGGTGTTACCGCATCGTTCAATAAATCGCGCACCGGTATCGTGCTCCAAGACGTAACCGGAGCTTCTAGTAGCAATTTGATTGTGGCCGACGGTGATGCCAACAATAGCGCAACCAAGCTCAACATCGCGGTCAACGCCGCAACGAATTCCGTCGACAGCAAGGCACTTGGGTTACAGTATGTCAGCGATTCGACGGAGCTATCCAAACTAAATCAAGGTCGCGGTGTGGCAGCGGGTACGTTTACCATTACCAACGCTGCTGGAAAAACAAAAACCGTAATTGTTTCGTCTGCCGCAAAGACAGTGGGCGACGTTCTCAACGTCATTAACGACAATACCATCAACGTTACCGCTCGACTGAACGACACGGGCGATGGCATTTTGATAACGGATGAATCGACTGGCTCCGGCGATTTCAAGATTGCCGATGACCAATCCGGAAAGACCGCGGCCGATTTGGGGATCGTGGGCACGGGGACTGCAAGTACCAGTGGACCTACGCGGAAAGAGATCAACGGGTCGCAGAATTTCAAACTGACCCTCGATGGTACCGAGACGTTGACTCAAGTCGTCGAGAAGATAAACAAGTCGAATGGTCCGCTGACCGCATCTCTGCTTACGTCAGGTCCATCGACTGTACGTATCCTGTTTACTTCGCGAGCCAGCGGTGAGGCAGGACGAGTTTTCGCTGATGGGGACGCAGTCGGTCTCAACATTAACTCATCGGGCGTCGGACGAGACGCAATTATTGCTGTTGGTAGTACGCCCGATTCGGGTGGAACGTTGGTTCGTTCATCCACCAACACCATTTCCAACGCAATCGATGGTTTGTCATTGACGGTCAAAGGTGTTTCCACAGACCCTGTCGACGTTACCGTATCCTCAACCAATTCTGGCATCGAAAAGAATATCCAGTTATTCATCGATCAGTTCAATAAGGTTCGCGACAAGATCGACAAGGAAACTTCGTTCGACGCTACGGCGAAAACTACAGGACAGCTGTTTGGTAACTCGGAGATTATTCGAGTAGAGCAGACATTGACCAGACTCGTAACGCAACGCACATTCAACACAGGCAAGATTCAATCTCTTGAACAACTTGGCGTCAGCTTGGACAACAAGGGCAAGCTGCAGTTTGACAAGGATAAGCTTTCCAAAGCCTTGGCAAGTAATCCGGACGACGTGAAGGCATTCTTGACCGACGAGACAAAAGGGCTCGGGGCACGAAGCAAGTCAGCACTCGACAAGCTAATCGGTGAAAAGAGCAGCGTACTCGTCAATCGCAGTGCATCTCTGCAAAAGCAAATCGATTTGTCCGCAAAGCGAGTCGAGAGTCTCAACTTGAAACTGGATCGCGAGCGTGAAAAGCTGCTCAAGCAGTTTTACGATATGGAAAGCACCATTGCGAAAATCAAAAACAATGGCAGCGCCATCAATAGCTTGAGCACGCTATCAACCACTACATAATTGTAGGGTTAACCCAGTTCCCGCAATACATGCCTTTCATGTAGCGGAGAATGCAAATCTTCCAAGCCTGTTTTACGTAGCGGAAGATGTAAATCTTCCGGGGCTGTTTCTCGTAGCGGAAGATGTAAATCTTCCGACGCTGTTTTACGTAGCGGAAGATGTAAATCTTCCGAGGCTGTTTTACGTAGCGGAAGATGTGAATCTTCCGGGGCTGTTTCTCGTAGTTGAAGATGTGAATCTTACGGCAACCGCTGTTGGTAGCGGAACATGTAAATCTTCCGGACATCGCTTGCATAAAAGCCCTCATCTCTACCGACAAGTCCAAGCTTGTTCTCACCTAGCTCAAGGCTTCTTTTTCTTAATTCGTGCTCGATCTCGCATGAGCGAAACTAGCCAGCCTTGCTGAGCAAGTTTCGTGCTCGTGGTCGTTTCAACCAGCGATTTGGCGAACCCATTGCCTATGCGAGCTTCGCACACCATAACGCCTGAGTAACGTCTATTTTACTTTGCCTGGCTCGGGATAGCCCTTGGACGCGTCATCCAAAACAAGTACCCAATCGATCATTTCTCCTGCATCGGGCGGCGAGAACTCGTGTACGCCTTGGTTGTCAAATCCGCCGAGGAGTTTGGACTGTCCTGTACGAGGGTTGAACCACCACGCGGTGAGCTTGGTACCTTCCAAAATGTCGGTCTTGACTTGGAACGATCTGCCAATGGGAGCATAAATCATTGCATACGTAGCATCTGTATCGCGAGTCGCGACAAACCGATACCTGCCTGCCCCTGGGACATTGGTTGCAACAGGATCCGCAACGATCAAGGAGGCATCTGGAATTCGGCTAAGGAATGGACGAGACTCGAGCAGCGCGCGGGCATGCTTCATTTGCTCCGCACCTGGTTGGGCAATAGCCCGGTCCCATGACATCAGTGGATCATTTACCCCTGGGTGCTGATCGGACCGCATTTGCCAGACAGAATGATGTCCGTAGGTGTGCCCGAATGCGCCGGTAAAAAGATCCCAGTAGAGAGGTCGTCGAACGTCTCCTGCAATGGAGTGACCGAATTTCTTTGCGTCGAATGCGACTGGGTGATCTTCGTAGATCGGCTCACCGTCCAGTACCGGTTTGGTTGGCATGCGGTCGTAATCGGTTTTGGTTTGGTCGTACCGGGTTGTGAACTCGGCTATGTGTCCATTTTGGCGCATGTTGAAATCGAGCCATGGTTCGGTGTGGAAAGGCTCGCTAGAGCTTGCACCACCGGTTGGATGGAAAGTCATTAAATGCGACCCGTGATCGGCATTGCGAATTCCTCTAGCCATCGCGCGGATGATGGCACGATGGTTATCGTTTTCAATCGGACGGTCGCCGCCGAGTATCCAAATGACTCCTGAATGGTGATATCGCTCACCGATCCATTTC
>CAIXME010000677.1 GCA_903920425.1 uncultured Pirellula sp.
GCTGCATCACCAAGCAAAGTCCGAACAATCGTCGTATAAGCAATCGCGATGGTAGGATTGCAGGCACCCTATCACTTCTCAAATCGCACCCAGCGACCGTCAATCCATCTCTCTTGCGGCATAAATCGCTCCTTGTAGTTCAAATGCTGATTCTGGGCGACGAACATTCCCAAGTAGAGGAATTCGCGACCTGTCGTGCGAGCGAACTCCATTTGTTTGAGAATGGAGAACGTGCCGATCGATAGCTTGGAGAATGCAGGATCAAAGTAGGTATAAACCGCGGAAAGCGAACTGAGCCCGCAATCCACGATGGAAATGGCCACCAATTGGCTCCCTTTCCAGAACGAGAGTTCGACCGTCTGGCTGTTGCAGCTATCCACCAAAAAGCTCTCGTACTCACCCTCGACGTACGTTTGGTCGCTTTCCCCCAAGCCTCGAACGGTGCGATGCAGGTTGAACAATTTCAGCCTCGCTTCGTCGACACTTGGGTGGCTTGCCTGTATCTCTATCTCCCTTTCGCCACGCTTTAATACTCTGCGCGTTGATTCAGTCAGGGCGTATTCTGAAACCCGCACTCGAGAAGGCTCACATTCGTTGCATTGTGGGCAGGCTGTATGGTAAAGAAACACCCCGGAGCGCCTTATGCCGTTTTCTAATACAACGTCGAATTCTTGCGGCGTTAAAAGCCGGCCGGGAAGCAGCAGTGGCAAGTTAGCCGATCTTCCTTCCAGATACGAACATGCATGGTTGTTCGGAAGCGTATCTGCAATGGGCAGCGATATGGGCAATCGCGACCGCTGGAAGTCATCTTGAACTGGACGCATATTCATGGGATCTGCTCAATCGAGCAGTTTGTGGACCTCTCTATTCGGTTGGTTGGACGAGGAGCGTTTTTGGGTGTAGTCGATAGATCGTCGAGGAGAGTCCGAGGTTCGGCTGGGATTTGTGACGTTCAATTAGTATCGAAAGGCCAGCGGAAATCAGGGGAAGCCCCCACTGAAAACACCTGGACGCCCCGCCACGTGGTGCGGTCGTAAATGGTCAAGATCGTCAAATCTAGAAAAATCGTACCAGAAGGCAACGCCCAGAGAAGTCGCCCCGAAAAAGGGTGCTACTTTTACTCCCTTTTCGGTTGTTGCCCCTACTCTTTAGTAGGCGCGCTGCGAACACTTGCGTATCCTCACCCGCAATTCGGTTACGACGAATTGATGAGACTACGCTTGTTCCAAAGCGGTGTTATACTTGGGTTGAGGCTTTCGAAGATCATCGACCTATTTTTGCAACACGGGGGCCTCATAATGTCGAAACGACCTGATTTGTCCAAGAAAGATTTGAGAAAGGTCGAAATGAGTTCGTTCAAGGGCCTCGATGGCATATTGCAAAACTGGGAATTCGATCCTCATTCGCTTTCTGTGCGACTGGTCAAAGGGGACGACGGTCGCGATGTCATACAAATGCGAGTCGATCTGGGCGTGTTGCAGATGGAAACGCAGGGGCGACCTGACGGGCTGACTCCTCGTGGTTTTGCTACGTTCCTCGATAGCATGCTCGATATCGAGAAAAATGACGAAGACTTCGTGATGGACGAAGAGCAATGCTTCGAAGCGGATCGTGAATTCGTTCAGTTTTACCACCGCAGAATCTCTTGGTTGCGCTTGCAACACTATCATCGTGCAGTCGACGACGCCGACCATACACTCGCCTTGATGGACGTTTGTCGCGATCATTCGCCTGAGGAAGAGTGGACAATGAGCCACGAACAGTATCGTCCCTTTGTGCTGTTTCATCGTACACAAGCGTCCGCACTGGCGGCTTTAGAGGATTCAGACGCCAGCGAAGCTGTCTCTGAAATCAATAAGGGGCTTGCAGCCATGCGAACCGTGTTCGAAGAGCACGAAGCTGACGACGAATTTGATCAAGATGAAATGGTGCTGCAATTGATCAAGCTGCGTGACTCTCTCAAAGATGAGTACATCGGCCCATCGTTGCAAGAGCGGCTGGCAGAAGCGGTGCAGAGCGAGCAATACGAGTTGGCTGCCAAGCTGCGAGATGAACTTGCCCGCCGGCAAGAAAACTAACGTCATCAACTAGCCAATCGCATCCAATGCATAGGTCAGAAGCGACGAGAACGTATGTCGCTGACCTCGTTGTGACATGGCCTTAAACGCACGTTCTGCGTGTCTTGCCGAACAGATAGCCACTGGGCCACACTCGGACAATAGCCCTGGTTTTCTTGAGCGACGGAACCTATTTGCGAATCACGACTGTCGCAGGGAAGTTCATGTTTTGTTGCGAACGAACGACGTGAGCCGGCGAGATTAGTTTGCTGAGATGGTCCCGACGATGGTGGTTGTGTAGTTGCCAGAGGCGATCAGAGCATAGTTGTCGGTTAGGAACGAAACGATGACATCCAGATCCGCGCGTCCAACGCTGTTGGAGCTTGCGTTTACTTCAGCGATGA
>CAIXME010000678.1 GCA_903920425.1 uncultured Pirellula sp.
CTTAAGCCGTCCGGTCGTTTTAGCGAAACGGCGCGAGCGGCTCGTTCCTTTAATGGGCATGCCGCCATCCAACGAAACGATCACAACCCAACGCGTTAGCGAATGATCCACCCGTGCTGACACTCAACCATCAAGAATTTTCACCACAGAGACACCAAGACACAGAGTTTTCAAGAATTCATCTTTTTGGATCAAAACTCCTCTCCGCGTCTCCGCGTCTCCGCGTGAATCATGGATTCTGATCGGCACTATCACAACACTTAAGCCGTCCGGTCGTTTCCGCGGAACGGCGCGAGCCGTTCGATTGCATGCTCGTAACATCAACGTGGTCTAGCCCTCCGGAACGGGCTGCTTGCGCAGCTCCGCTAACAAAGGGACTCTACAGCCAAGGCGTAAACGATGACGCGATGCGAGTAGCCTCGCTATTCTCTCATCGGACTTGGAAACCGATGGTCGGTTCGTTAGCCTTGAACGATCTAAATGCCATGGGCAGATATGCGATGATGTCCGTCGGAAGCGTACTTGGCGTCCCCAGTTCTTTGTGCGCAATATCGCCGGCAACTCCATGCAAATGCACCGCCAGGGCGGCGGCGTCGAACGGGGCCAGACCTTGGCAAACGAACGCGGCGATCATCCCGGTCAAGCAGTCGCCGTTACCGCCACATGCTAGGCTCGGATTTCCTGTTTCGTTCCGAACGCTTTGGGTACCATCTGTGATCCAAGTTCCATTCCCTTTGAGTACGATCACACTTTTCGTTGCCATCGCTATGCGATCGGCCGCGACTTCTTGATCTCGTCGATTTGCTGCCGATACGCCTGAAAGTCTCTCCCACTCTCCTGGATGAGGCGTCAGGATGCGATGGAACTCACTCGCTGGTTTGCTCGCAGGATCTGCCTGCGGATCATGCTGGTCACGTATCACACGCCAAGCATCGGACTCGCTCAAAGCGTTTAAGGCATCGGCATCAAAAATAGTGGTCGCGACGGGCTCGCTAAACAAACGACGAACTAATCGATCTGAAACAGCGCTCCGCCCTAGCCCAGGCCCGATGGCAATGCAGCTTCTTTCGCTGATCTTCGATAAAACCAGCTCTTCTGCACCGTCCCCAAGCCTGCCAAACTCATCGCTCGGAAGTGACATGGTCATGTAGCTAGGGGAGAAACCTGCAACGACAACCAAGCTAGAAGACGGTACTCCAAGAGTGACCAAGCCAGCTCCTGAACGCAGGCATGCCAAGCCGGCAATCGAAATCGCGCCGGTCATTCCCATTGCGCCACCGATCAACAACGCGTGCCCAAATTGACCTTTGTGAGCATCGCTGTTTCGGGAAATTATCGTTTGAAGCTTTGAATTCCATTTCGCCATCGTTTACTTAGCCATTCGTTCCATCGATAGTGTAATGACCTGTCGTATCGTTGCGCAACAATCGCACAGAAGGCACTAATTCTTTACGATCTGATTCATGTGCGTCAAGTACATCATTCATCAATGCCGCATCCAAGCGGGGAACATCTGGACCGGAGGCATTCAAGACCACGAGCTTCAACTGAGTCGGGTTCCGCGAAGTCTCATCGCGCAAGTAGAATTTGACCAACGGATATGGGGTCAATGCCAAGCTGCTGTTCTCGCAAAATGTCCTGTACTGGGACTTGTCCGAAAATCCGTAGATCACCAAAGGCGCGATCTGATTTGCGATGGTGGGCGCATCCAAATCAACTTGAGGGCCAACCCTAGATTTGTTTTCCATCAATACGAAAAACGGAGTGTTTGCAGTTAGCGTCGCATCAGTCATTGGGTGGGGTACAGTTGGAAGAAAGGTTGCAGTAACGATGCGTCACGGCTTTAAGTGATAATGGTTTCCGGTGAGTCCGGTTGAGTCCCGGGTGGCGTAAAACGACGCTCACGTGCTTGTTGCTTTATTCAAAACCCGACGCGTAAGCGCGGGATTCTTTTGCCCTCGATTGCGCGTCGCGTGCGATCGTGGTGTTGCCTTGCAGCAATCCACTAAAGCTCCAATCCCCGGAGCGATGTATCTCGGACTCAAATTGGTACTTGGCCTGCTTGGCGGATTGATCAGCAATGCAAAGCGAGCGGGCTAATAACTTGGTTGGGTAAAAACCGGGGCAGACTATTATCGAACTAGAACAAGGCGTCGATTCTCAACCCCTGAGCCTACCCCTTTCTTGTCTGGAATCACAGTGGGCGGTTGTGGAATAATCTCTTTTGGTGTCAGATTTGCATTTAGATGGTAAATTCCAGGGGGTGACGGGCGTAAAAACGTACGCGATGGCCCCAATGCAATTTGTTAACTACTTTGAATCCAGGGATACCTTTATCACTAATTCCTCAATCGATCCATCCTTGTCGGTTGC
>CAIXME010000679.1 GCA_903920425.1 uncultured Pirellula sp.
AGCTTCCATTCCCCATAGATGGTTCCGTTGAAGACGTAGTTCGTACGCTCGTCGTTCGCGTTGCAAGTCAAGGACTTCAGCAGAATGATTGGTCCGACATCATCGTCAATCCAGACCAGGATTCGTCGTCTCTCCGTCTACTGAACATTTTTTTGCGACCTTTACGAAACTCAATGCGTCAATACAGCATTCACCAGCAGCGGATGTTAGATGTTATACCACTCATTGTGGGGCGTCCTGAAGGAAACGACGAGATCGGCTATTGCTGTCGTATCAATCCCGGTCGTGAGGACATCCCCTTTTATGTTGTTCGTATCAACCAAAGCTACCGGATTTTGCTTGAGGGGGAGTCAAGTTCGGAACTGGCCAAGCGAGCTGAATTGTTCCAAATGGATGGCAAGCACGCGGAAGCAATCCAGTGGTTAGATTGGGCCATGCGGAAGCTGGACGCGGGTAATCCACTCAATGCCGAAAGTGGTACAGCAGCTACCGTTGTCTGGAATTCGGCCAAGAAGAAGAAAGCCGAAATGGTCGAACTGGTCGTCAAGATGCTTCTGCACCAGCACCGCTTTGATCCAGAAATCACAGCCTACCTGAAACAAGCCTTAGAGACTGAAACGTCAAAGTTTCGAAAAACGCAAATACACAGGTGTCTTGTACAGGGACTAGCGTACCATGGCCCATCTGACCACTACGAAGAGAATGCAAAAGCATTCTTCGAAGCCTATCCGGGCTTGTGGGTGGAAAAAGCTCGATTGATCAGTTTGCTCGCGGCAAATGGCCACCATGAGAAAGCCCAGCAATATCTGGAGGAACACAGCGACTCGATTCCAGCACAGGAGAGAACGCGTTTGGAGCAATCCGTAGCATGGGCCAAGGGCGACTACTCAGATATCGTTCAAAAGCGATTGGAAGACACAAAACGGCAACCAACTGCAGAACTTTGGAACTCGGTACTCTGGACTTCTCTCTTTGCCGATGCCGTCGATGACAAACTCGTGCGACAGTCGGGAACGAGCATATTGAAATCAGAAAACCCGAACATCATTCATTCTTTATCGTACGCCGAAGCGGAAACCGGAAACCTCAATGATGCAGTTCAAGAATTGCACCTGATACTGTCCTACCGTGGCGATATGCCAGATGGTGTAGACTGGTTGATTGTTGGACGTATAGCCGAACAATGCGGATTACCTGATGCGGCGATCGAGTCCTACAGAAAAGTACCTAAATCAGAAGACCTTCACAGCAGCCACTTTCTTGCGCAACGTCGAATCAAAGGGATTGAGAATCCACGCGAGGACACAACTGAAAACGAGACAAAGCCATGAGTGGCCTGTTATTGCTCCGATGTTCAGATGCGATCGTTCACACAAAGCCACAACCACAGAAGACAGTAGAAATCAAAACTTAGATTCTTGAAAACTCTGTGCCTCAGTGTCTCTGTGTGAAAAATCAAGCCTGAACCCAACTATCACAACCCGAAGCGTAAGCGAAGGGCAAAGCCTCCCTAGTTTGTGCTCTGTGAAGTTGCGTTATTTGCATTCATTGCCGACACAGTTTTCTCATTTTCCTCCCTTCCAGGGCTATTCGTCCCAATGGTCGCCAATATCGAATGGCGAAGAGGCTGTCGGCACGATGCCCCTGGCGCAATACTCTGAATCCGTTGAAACTTTAGTTGCAAATGCCGATTCCCCTGAGAGTTTCGCTATTATCGGCTCTGGCTCAATTCGTTAACATCCGCTCACTCGCACCACCAATTGCGTGAACGATCGGATAGCCAAATCACAAAGGGAGTTGTAATTGCATGCTAAAGTTCTTTGCCCCCAATTCGCAACTCAACTCTATCCGGGAATTGCTTCACACCGTTGCCGAGCCTCTTAATCTCAATGTTTCCGTCCGACTTTGGAATGGCGAAATCATTCCGCTTGGTTCCAATGCAGACGGGCGATTTATCATCTCGATCTCAGGACCTGGGGTGATTGGCTCTTTATTAAGACGCCCAACCTTGGAAATGCTCATTCGACTCTACGCGACCGGTCATATCGATTTCGAAGGTGGAGACCTGATTGATTTTTCTGAAGCATTGAAAGCACGCGAATCGAACCGTGCGAGGCTCAAGCAGATCAGCAAAGTGGCCCTTGCGAAAAAGACATTACCGTTCCTGTTTGCGAAAACGGACGTGTCCGATCTACAGCAAGGCTTTCGCGATGACATGGTAGGTCGCGACGAGTCCAAGCGAAATAACAAAGACTACATCCAGTTCCATTACGACGTTGGAAACGAGTTTTACAAACTGTTTCTCGGCAAAGAGATGATGTACACCTGCGCTTACTTTAGAGATTGGTCGAATTCTCTGGACCAAGCACAACACGACAAACTCGATATGATTTGCAGAAAGCTGCAACTGCAACCCGGGGATCGCATGCTGGATATCGGTTGTGGTTGGGGTGGATTGATCTGCCATGCCGCCAAGCACTACGGAGCTAAAGCACACGGAATCACCTTGTCTCAGCAACAGTACGAATTTGCGAAGTCCAGGATTGAGGAACTCGGACTAACGGATCAAGTCACCGTAGAGATCTGCGACTATGCAAATCACCAAGGAACGTACGACAAGATATCGAGCATTGGTATGTCTGAGCATATCGGCGCGGCAAACTATCCTCGCTATTTCAGCAAGATCAACTCGATGCTTCGTGATCGCGGAATCGTTCTTAACCATGCGATTGCCCGAAGTTCGAAAACGTCAAAGAAGTTTGCGAACCGCATCCGTCCGGAACGCAAATTCTTGCTCAAGTATATCTTCCCAGGTTCGGAGTTGATTCCTGTGGGAATGACGACCGATTTCTTGGAGCAAACAGGATTCGAAGTCAACGACGTAGAATCGTGGCGCGACCACTATGCGATCACGCTGAGATATTGGTGCAAAAACCTTTCTGCAAACAAGGAGCGCGCAATCGAATTGGTCGGTGCGGAGCGCTACCGTCTTTGGGTCGCTTACCTCGCTGGCGGTTCGGCTGGGTTCACCGCTGGCTCTATCAAGATCTTTCAGGTTGTAGCCAGCAAAAAAGCGTCCAAGGGAGTGTCCGGAATGCCACCGACACGCGAACATCTGTATCGCCGCTCCGCCTAGATTCTGAAATCGACCACAGATTACGCGGATATCTCTGATATACCCGCGATTAAGGCCGGTGTGCGGGACGCTTTCCTTTGCAATGCGATCGAAGTCCATTGCGATTGGAACCGCCAAGAGAAGCCCCTCAAAATCCCTACATCTAGAAAAGTCGATTCGTGAATCCTTGTTCCGTGTGTCAAATCGGCAACAACGGTTAGAAGGGCGCGGCCAAGAACCTACGTTTGGCAGCACGATCCGCCGGAGTGAGCGGAATCTGTCGCGAGCTGCTTAACCGTACACGTCAATGTTGCCATGCCTAGCACCACATCCGTAATGATTGAATATCGCTGTAGCCGCTGTTGGCACAGCAACTGCGCCGACATCAATGCAGTGGCAACCCAAGTTAGTTGCAGGAACTGCGGTCATGCAAACGTGGTTCCAGAAGCGACGCCAGAGCGCATCGAACGTGCAATGGCCTTGCTGGAATCATCCCCTGAGATTTATACGTCGGGAAATGTTCCATCAGGACAAGCGATCGACTTTGACCACACGTATAGCGATCAAGAGATACAAGAAATCGCTCGGCGAGAGTCGTACCTACCTTTGAGCCAGATGAACTTTCAGGGATACCCGAAGGCTTCTAACTTGTCACGATTGTTTGCAGACATGATTGACAAGCTACTCTTTGGAGTATCAATGGTCGTTGGTGTCATTCTTGCAATTTGGATCGGCAAACGCGTAATGGGGATCGCGGATCCATTAACAGAGCTCCGATTAAGCGAAACACCACCACTTGAGCTTTTAGTATTGATGCTGACACCGCTTGCCCTATTCTCAATTGGGCAATGGTACCTCATGGCAACATCGGGGCAGTCGATCGGCAAGAAGCTGATGATGATACGGATCGTGACCGACGATGGAGCCGTTCCAGGATTCGTTCGCGCGGTATTACTAAGAAGTTGGGTATGCCTGTTCCTTTGCGGGATCCCTGTGGTCGGACGCTGGTTCGGATTTATAGATATCCTATTCATCTTCTCGTCCTCTGGAAAATGCTTGCACGACCACATCGCAGGCACCCGAGTTGTGACGTTGATGTAAGACTGCCGCCTGCAAATCCACATTGACACCTGATGCGGATGGATCAGCCAAAAGACCACTGAACACGGGTGGTTCTGGAATGCAATTTATCAGCGCCCTCCGCGCCATCCGTGGTTAAATCAACACAAAAACATAACAGTCTGAAATCAGCAGAGAATCGACCACGGATTTCACCGAGTCCACGGATTGGTTTGAAATTGCATTTTATCCGCGACCTCCGTGCCATCAGTGGTTAAATCCACCTCAAGCTGAGAGCCAACGCCTTGGAAGACTGAAGAAAGCAATACTCAGCGTATGACTCGTTTCCAGTCGAGCTTGGAATTCTTGAAATTCAAAAGCATGGCAAGCTTAAGGTTCGTGATATTCAAGTATCCGATCATCTGGGCGAGGTGCGTATCGTTGAATAAAGTTACGACTTTTGGATCGACGATGACCAATTGATCAACAATCAAGTCGGGGATCAATGTCCCAATCAGCTTGCCATCGTAGTGGACAGGGAACTGCACCTGTTGTTCAACGAAATGCCCGCGTTTAGTAAGCTCAATAACAAGTGCGTTCTCGTAAAGCTTTTCATCGAGCCCGGGTCGAAGCACGTTTAACACCGTCATGGCAGCCCCGATAATCGATTCACTTTTTTCCTTGTGCAGCAAATCTCTTTCCATAACAACTCAGCACAAAACAAAGATTCGACCACGGATTTCACAGAGTTCACGGATTAGTTTGGAATTGTATTCCATCCGCGACCTCCGTGCCATCAGTGGTTAAATCAATACCAACAAACATAAAGGCCTGAAATCGGCAGAAGATCGACCACGGATTTCAGTAGAGTAAGGAGGGTCAGCCAGTTGGGTGCCCTCCTCCTCGTCAAACCGTACGTGCAGATTTCCCGCATACGGCTTTCGCAGAGACTCTTCATTCTGAGGCTTAATCAGGGAAGATGCTAAGTCGTTCGGGGACGTTTGAGACCGAGGTCGTGAACGTGAGCATAGTACGACTTACCTACCGGGGGTCGGTAGGCGCGCTGACTTCTCCTCTTGAGGTGCGTCGTGAGCTTGGCCACTACATAGTAGTGGATGTCGCGGAACGCAACTCGCGGGTAACCGTAGCGAAAGTAATTGGTCCATCCGCGTTGCCAGACATTGATCTCGTCGATCATTTTTACGACGGGCATAAAGCACCGTTGCGGTCTGGTCAGGTCGCGTATCGCGTCTCGTGCCTTCGCCATAGCCTTACGACTGGGGAAGATATTGAGATAGCGATGGGCGCGTCCCTTCAGGTCGCGATCGTAACGAAATGTGTAACCAACGAAGTCTAGTGACGCATGATGATGGTTCAATTTAACGACTTTCGTCTTCTCTCGATTGATCGTGAGTTCGAACCGTTTCTCAAGAGTGGTACTAATCCAATCCAGTAAGCGTTGTCCCTGGTAGCGAGCCAGGATGACAAAGTCGTCCGCATAACGCACGATCTTTGCTTTTGCAAATTGGGCCGGGCCATCTTGTAGATGGAATGCCACCTCGAACCAATGTAAGTAGACATTCGAAAGTAAGGGTGAGATCACCCCGCCTTGCGGTGTCCCTCGATCGGATCGTGTGATGTGGTGTTTTCCATCGTCATTCTCTTCGACAAGCTCGCAGGCAAGCCACATCTGGATCAAGTGCATCACCGCTCGATCAGCGATGCGCACCTGGAGGGCCAGAATCAGCTTGTCGTGGGGGATGGTATCGAAGTAACCCTGCAGGTCCGCATCGTAGACTTCACGAAATCCTTGTTGCAGATGTCCCTGAATCGCTTGGATCGCATCCTGGGCGCTACGCTCAGGACGAAATCCATATGATGTATCCAAGAAATCCGCCTCGAAGATGGATTCCAGGATCAGGACGGCTGCAGTTTGCACGATTCGATCGCGCATTGTCGGGATTCCCAGAGGTCGTTTGCGGCCGTCTGGTTTTTCAATGTAGGTTCGTTTCACACGGTCGGGCCGGTAGGTCTTCGTACGAAGCGATTCCTGCAGTGCATCCAGGTATTGAGCCGCACCACCAGGAGCATCCGTGATGTCCTGGCAGGTGACGCCATCTATTCCCGGTGACTTGTCCTTCGCCAGTACGATCCACCATGCCGCTGCCAGTACATCACGTCGATAGATGCGATCGTACAGGGCATAGAATCGAAATTTCGGTTCCTGTTTGGCTTTCAGATATAGCTTCCGTCGCAATTCGGCAACTTTCACCGGCAACTTGACGTCACTCTTGACCGACCACCATCCTAGTTCGGGTTGGTTGGGATCTTGAGCTTTGTTGTTGTTCGGATCTTCCGTAGTGGGATTAGGTTCCAAGCGGGTTCTCCTTGTGTTAACGGACATGCGTGTTTCTGCTGAGGGGACTTTGCTCCATCGACATTACTCGACTTCTTCGCTCGTATTCCCCTCTCCGACTTCCACGCTGGCCAAAAGTCCAGTTATTGATTCCCGACTCTTGTTGGTTTCGATGCATGCTCTGCACCGGTCTCCACCAGGTGGATCTCCCAGTTTCCTTGACAGTTTTGTTGACACCCGCTGTCTCCAGTCACCCCGAGGAGCCCGATAGCTGCATCTACTCGTTGCTTCACTATCAGTGTTGGCTTCGGCATCTCTGGAAGCTTGGCCACTCCTATCTGTGTAACGAGGCCGAATCGAGTTCACTTGCGTTACGGCTGGCGTCGTTGTCTTCCAAGGCTTCAGTCAGCCGATTGCTCGAACTGACTGCTTGGTCGACTACATGGCGAACGAGCACTTACCATGGTTAGTACCTTTCAACTAACGAAAACTGCCAGGTTTACCTGGCGCACCAGAGAATCTGGAGAAATTCCAAAAGTCGAGGCAAGAGTTTGAATCCAACATCACGAAGGCAGTCACACCGGTTGCAGTCGATACCAAACCAAGCCACCCATTGAAGGATTACGCAGGAAACTTCCGGTGCTCGATGTACGGTGATGCTTCGGTTGTTGTAGAGCAGGACCAACTCGTGCTCAAACTGCACCCGTATCCCGCACTCGTAGCCGATCTAAAACATTTGCATTACGACACCTTTGAGATCCGATGGCGTTCCCAATTCGCGTGGTTTGATCGTGGCACAGCGAACTTCGTCGCCGATGCAAAGGGTGTCTTTCACAAGATTGAGCTGAACGTTCCGAACGAGGATCTGTACTTTCACGAGATCCATCTCGAACGAAAATAGAAAAATACGATTCATCCAAAGGCCAATTGCCAGTTTAACGTTAAGGCGAATACTACTTCGTTTTCCAGGTATCCGCCGATTCGAGTATCGTGCGTGGCCCATTGCCATTTAGCCACTGACTTGCATTCGTGTCGTTGCGAAGATGCGCATCCCAAAATGCCGTTGAGAGCGCCAAAACAGCTCTCGCATGATTCGGATTTCGGTTCGCTTTCTCACGAGGAAGCGATCGCTCGCTCGGGAACGAATGCTCCGCGTCATTCAAAACCAATTCGTATTTGTTACCCTCCGGCAATGAGGGATACACTGCTAGACGCGACGCAACGTCCTGGTTTCCAATAGGAGAAACATCCTTGGTTCCGGTCATCAGTAGCCAAGGAATATGAACACTACCGAATGCGGACTTCGCACTGCCTCCCCTTGGGCTGCTCGGACTCATAACCACGGCAGCCTTGATCCTGGGGTCATTGAAACCTCGCCCCAATGGCATTTTCTGTCCGCTGACCGCTTGGGTGGTAACTGCTCCGAACGAATGCCCAGACATACCAATCCGACTCAAGTCCATGGAGTGAACTCGACCTCGAACTTCGAGAGGAGCAGTGGCAGGTTCCTTTTGCCATGACTCCAGCTGATCCAAAACTCCTTTCACGTCGCCGCATCGCAAAACCAGATTCTGCGCGCTAGCCGCAGCGTTCATAGCTTTCATACGATCAGCCATCGAAACATCGCGCCAAACCGTTGCGTCACTCCCAGGGTGCTGCAGGAATATTGCCACATACCCACGCTTGGCCCAATGCTTACCGATATGAGGCGAACCTTCACGAGACCCGCCCAGACCGTGACTAAAGAGAACGATAGGCGATTTCTCCGAAGACGATGTGAGTGTGGGTAGATACAAGCGGATTGGGATTTCACGCTTTTCACCTGTCGCGATATTCATATCGACGATCTGTACATCGCCTTGGATCGTTGCCAGCAAGGGATCGTAACGGTCCAGTTGCTTTTCTTGGGCCCGCGCTACCGGGAACGAATCGAACGCCAAAAGAAGTCCGCAACAACCGAATAGAGTCCGAGCTAACACGGCAGCGACTGAAGTGTGCATGATGTTTATTACGCTTTTGCGGGATGGAACGGCTACATGGAACGAGGACAACTTCGAAATCTTCGCTTCGAAGTCTAACCCACTAAAGGGATATTGCTCCCCACCGCTAGATCGAGGACAAAAAA
>CAIXME010000680.1 GCA_903920425.1 uncultured Pirellula sp.
GCTGCTTGCTGTGGATCCATTTGAGCAAACGGGAAATCTTTGGGCGATTTGCCGAGCTTCTCTAAACATCGATCAAAGCAGAATTGCGATACACTCTTTTCCAATCCATGCGTCGATTTGCCGGCCAATGCATCCACCGAATCAATGCCGGAAACAATACACGCATCCGCACCATTGGAGGTGGATGTGGGCATGACCGCAACGCTTTTACGCGATGCAGCTGGCCCGACGATATCGATGTTGGTAATGCAAACTGCGTCCAATTGAGAGTTGCCGTACAGTGTGATGCAGGCGTCGTAATCCAATTGCTGAAGCACGATGTCGACATTGTGCTTCTTTTCTATCGAGCCCATCTTTCCAGCTTCGCCATCGATGAGTCCGACATCGCTCGCCACCCCAAAAATGCTCCACGATGGATACTCGCTCCACCCCAGAGAGAACTTGGGTGCAACGCCTGGTTTTGCGCCGGCTGCGGCACCTGACTCAACACCAGAACTCGTAGTCGCTGGCTTGGAATCGCAACCTGACGCGGCAATCGCGACGATCGCCACTAGGGAGAACAATCGTGTTGACAGTCTAATTTTCATATTCGGACTCTGCTTTGTAACTAGCTAAAGGTAGTGGGCGTAGAACAGATACATCAACGGGCCGATCGCAAGATACGCTTATGCTTCGGGGATCTTGGAATCTTGAGGATTCGATTCCTTCGTTTCTTTCTTGGCTGACAAACCGATCAGCGCATCGAATTCGTCATCAGCTTCGCTCTTTTGTGCGTATTCCATGAATTCGGACTCCGCCTTCTTGGAGTCCATCCCTGCCAATTCGCGAGAGATCCGTGCATTGGCGCTGGCTTTCTGCCGGAGATCTCGCAGTCGGTGCAACTCTTCATTGGTCCTATCGTTCGAGATACCATTGACCATGTCCGCGATTTGCTTCTCTTCGGTTGCAGACAAAATGTCCGCTACCGCATCGTGTTTCTCTTCTTTGAGCTTATCCAAGTCTCTCATCAGCGACTGAATCTGATTTTTGTGTCCGTTCACGTTGGACATCAGTTGCTTGAGATCTTCCTCCAGTTCATGCGCTCGCGACTGCTTTTCGACGAGGGTACTTGAAAAATCTTTGTAGGCCGATTGGCACTTCAAGTACTCGGGGTCATTTTTGACCGCGACCGTATCGCCTTGATATTTATCGACGATTTGCTTTGCTCGCGTGGCAGCGCCCGACTTGAGCTTCTCCAATTTCTGAACTTCTTCGGTCAAATTGGATAGTTTGTCTTTCTTGCTCTCCTCTTGAGCAATCATCGCGCTGATCGCATCTTTGTATTCGTTTAGTCGTCGTTTCTTTTCTTCGATGACTTTGTCATACGTAGCGGAGATGACCGTTGGGTTGTTGCTAATGGAATCCGCAGCATTGTTTACCTTGCCAGTAAACATGTAACCAATCGCACGGAAAAAGCGGCCAATGGCTCTGAACATCGAGTGAAACTCCTAAAAATGAAAGACGTTGACGTAATTGTTGGTAATTGGTTTTTCGCAGAATTGTGACAAAAAACAATCGCTCATTCCAAGCTATTGTTTGATGGGATCATCGTAATCGATTTCGCCCTCAAGTTCGCGGATCCTTTCTTCTGTCTTTTTTGCGATGCGAATGGAGGCATCAAGCTCGTCTCGCAACGTGGACAAATCGGCTCGCGTTTCTTTGTTCATCAATTCTTGATAATGCCTTACTGCGGATTGCATGTGCTCAATGCTCTCCTGGATATCCTGCAGGACCTGCTCCCGCTGCCCAAGCATTTTTTTTCGTTGGTCACCCGAAAGCCGTTCGGCTAAACCGTGCATTTTTAATGATTGCTCTAACTGCTCCGTCGAAGCCCAAAACAATTGGCGCACTTGCTTGACGATTTCTTGACTTTGTATCGCGATGCCGGGCAACTTTGCAAACTCTTCAAAATCGTTTCTGCAAGTCCTCAATAGTGTCAGAAAATCCTTGGTTCGGTAGTCGCGATCGGATCGTAATCGAAACAGCAAGTCATCCAACTTTTCTTCTTCGGCTTGCTTTATCTTTTCGGCCTCGTCTCGAAGCACTTTGGCCGCCACCTCTTCGGACATGAAAATAACGCGAGTAGCCAACCAACCGACACCCACCAGCACCCCAACCAACCCAGCCACATTGAGCGCAACCGAACCGTTCACGGCCCATGAAAGAAACCAAGACGAAGCCCCTGCCACAACTGGCAAAACCACGCTAGGTGCCCAAAGCAATTCACTTGCAATTCGAGAACGTAAATCAGTCAACGGAAGAGTCTCTTGAAATGGAAAACATACGGTTCAACATACGGCCCGATTTTCGGTCGGCACCAGGCGCACCTTTTGGAAAAACTTTTGCTCGTCCCCAACAACGGCATCAATAGGGAATCTGACCAACCTCAAAGGTAACACGCGTCTCTCCGGTTAACTCACCGGGGATCGTTCGCATTCTCTCTTTGGGGATACCAAAATTTTGTAGGCATTCTAATGCACCCTGCGCCCGTCTTGCAGCCAGTTGCTTGTTTGCTTCCACATCACCCACTTTGGATGCGTTACCATGAATCAACAGATAATACTGTGGCCAAGCCTCTAATTTGGCGGCCAAATCCTTGAGTGTCTCTTGGCTTTGACTGCTGAGCGTCGCACTTCCTCGCGAAAAGACGAGATCCGGGACGCTCAGCGTTCCAACGGTCACCAACTCGCGCCAACCTTGCTCTGGCAACTCCTTGAGCAAGGCTTCCTCGCGTATCGATTCCGTTTGAACGCCAGGATAAAAATTTCGAGACATAATCTGCTTTAGCGGACGATCGAAATACAGTCGGTTCCATTTCCCC
>CAIXME010000681.1 GCA_903920425.1 uncultured Pirellula sp.
ATGAAGGTGACTTTTTGATTTTCTCCAGGTTCTTTTACGAATGCGGCTCCTTCTCGGAATTCGATTGTCTGCGGGACGCCTTGGTATCGAATTTCCAATGAGATTGGTGAGTCCGGATTCATGGGTGAGAGCGGATGAAGTTTTGAGGAGGCCGCTTGCGACTTGCTTGCCGTTTCACTTTTGACGAGCAATGTCGACTTCACAGCCTCTTCCGTAGCTTTGTCCTTTCGTTCGTCTTGAGTCATTTCAAGACTGCCTTGATCGAAGACACCGCGAACGGTGAAGCTCTCGCCGCTATCAAGTAGATCTTCTAAGTCAGGCTTTGCGTCAAATTTGGATAACGCAATCAATTCATCGCTCGATGCCTCGAAAATCGATAGTCCAATCGTCATGGTCTTCATGTCGGGATGGATGAACGCCACTCCGGTAATGAACGCATCTGGCGCCACCTTTTCGTCGCCCCAAGCGAGATCGTACTGCGCCGTGAATAATTGTTTTCGACCTTCGGCTGTCAGGTGATTTGCGCCGGCGATAGAAGCAGCTGTTTTGTTCGCATCGCGAATGATTCCTATGGGGGCTTGGATCTTGTTGGCTAAGATCAAGGCCATTTCAAGCTTTTCGGAGAGTCGCATGTTCAGGGTGCCTGCTCGATCCGTGGCCGGTTCGTCCCCTTTCTTCACGCGGAATTTCAGCACGCCAACATTTTTGTGCCCTCTATCTTTCAGCTTTCCTAGAATGGATTTAGCTTGCGTCAATAGAAGCTTGTCAAGTTCGTCGGCTGCGCGAAGATCTCTGGTCGATGTCGCGACAACGCAAAAGGCGAAACAGATCGCAATCAATCCTCGAATCATCATTTCTCCCATGGGGCAAAATCAAACTTGATACGAATCGCTTAGTGTTTTTGGGCAATTGTCACCGTCGGCGTTGAGGCCTCACTCGATGCTTCCCGGCCATGCCATCGCGAGCTTCCAAGCCTCGAAAGCTTGGCCAACCTCTTCCCTAATCACGGTTTGCAGAATTCATGTGACAAGGTTTTCTAGAAATCGCGATTTAGCCAGAACTGCTGTCTCGGCCTGCGGCTATCCAAATCGGCCTTGGCTTGATTTGGACGCGAAATTAGCTCGCATTTTGACGAGATTTGCTTTGATATGCAGTTGAAGTCTGCTGTCGCTGCATTCGCTAAAAGCGGCTCAGCAGTTCGAACGAGACGTAAATTTGGAAGAGGATTGAGGCGCAGGCTGGCCAATCTGCTGCCCGAACAAAGCGTCGAAAAAACCTGTAGATCGAGATCTCAGCTAGGTTGATACAAAACGTGATTGGATGATAGATCGATAAAGCTTAGGTAGATAGGAGTCTGCGCGTTAGAAGCACATGCCCCAACGCAGCTCCACCTACGCAGACCGGTACTATAAAAGCATACGGTAGGTAGGCTATCAGTTCGAGTTTTGGATTTACATCCCAGCCAAACGGCACAGGCGATGACAAGATCGCAACCCTTCCTACATTGACCAAAAGTAAGATGCCAACGATGTTTGCAATCCAAGCCAATGCACGCCATCGCGAGACAAAGGGACAACAGGCTAACGCGACAATGCCGCTGACAATGTCCCAATTGCTGCCGGACCAAGTCATCGATTCAGGTACCGTTCCAGTTCGATACCAGTCATGTAGTACAACCTCCAATGGCAAACGGAATGATTGGAATCCGACGAGCCAGGCGATAGGAATGCGTGCAGCGATACGAATTCCAAGTCGGGAGAATCCGAGTGAAACAGCAATCGCGATCGTGACTGCAAAGAATAGTGGGCCCAAGGGGATGAAAGCGGTCTCGAAGATTCCCGAAAGGACGATGCATGCGATCGTCAACACATAAAACGCCATACCACTGCCGAGCAATACGACGGTTCGAACCGCTTGCTTTTCGGACGTTGCAGACATCCAAGCGGCAAATACAAACGACGTTAGCACGAATATGCAGATCGCGACGAACGCAACGACCGAGTTGATAGAGCCTGGGTGAAAAGCAAACAGTATCGCGTCGGCCACTTGAGTGTTTCTGATGATGTTGGACGCAGCGTTAGTGTTTCGATGGAAAATTCAGCCCGAATTGGACTCTGATTGTAGCACCGAGTTTGTGTCGCCGTGTTTTTTCTTGCGTTATGCACCCCAACTTGAGCCCTGCGCTACGCGTCAGTCAGTCCGAGGAATGGATATGGTCTATTCACACGAATTGCAGATCGCGAATACGTAGCCGTGGACCGTCGCACGAGGTATGATAGGATCTCCTCCAGTGCGTTCCTCCAACGCATCCCACCTGCATTTCCTACCCTTTCTCGCTGCCTCGCTGATCGAAGTATATTCGTATGCAATTTCGACTCGCACATCTGAATCTATCCCTTGTGGTTGTAGGTCTCTTTGTATTGCTGGATACGAAGCCAAGCAATGCGCAGTCTGCGGATGCGTCTGGTGTTACGTTCTTTGAAGAAAAGATTAGGCCAGTCCTTTTGCAGCATTGCTATGAGTGCCATTCGTCGGAAGCAAAGAGCATTCAAGGAGGGCTTTTGCTTGATACTCGCGAAGCAACATACCGAGGTGGAGATTCCGGTCCTGCCGTCGTGCCGAAAGAGATTAGCAAGAGCCTGCTGATCGATGCATTGCGGCATCAGAGCTTCGAAATGCCACCCAAGGGGAAATTACCTGACTCGGTGATAGCGGACTTTGAAAAATGGGTCGAAATGGGGGCTCCTGATCCGCGTGATGGTGGAGTCGTCGCTCGTTCGATTGACTTCGATGAAGCCCGCAAACATTGGGCCTATCAGCCTGTTGCTCGACCGAAGCTTCCCAGTATTCAAAACGGCGAATGGCCTGCAAACGAGATCGACTATTTCACGCTTGCAAGATTAGAGGAGCTCCAATTGCAACCTGTCGCCAAGGCTGGGAAGCAGGAGTTGATTCGTCGTGCAACATTTGACTTGATTGGCTTGCCACCCACTCCCGAAGACATCAGTGCGTTTCTTGAAGATGATTCGCCCGACGCGTTCGAAAAAGTAATCGATCGCCTTTTAGAATCGCCCCACTACGGTGAGCGATGGGGCCGCTATTGGCTCGATGTGGCTCGCTATTCCGAAGACCAGGCTCATACGTTTTCGGTTACGGCCAACACGAGTGGGTATCGATATCGCGACTGGGTAATCAACGCATTCAACGAGGACATGCCTTACGACAAGTTTGTGCGGATGCAAATTGCAGGTGATCTGATCGGCCCAGATTCGAATGATTCGTACGATCATCTCGTTGCGCTGGGGTACTTTGGTCTAGGCGCACAGTACTACAAGAATAGCGATGCCGCGAAAGCGGCTGCGGATGAGTTGGATGATCGAGTCGATACCCTTACCAGTGGATTTCTCGGTCTGACCGTATCCTGCGCGAGATGCCACGATCACAAATTCGATCCGATTCCAACTCAAGACTATTACTCGTTGGCCGGAATTTTTCGTAGTTCGCAATTGCATAACGCTCCGCTATGTTCCCCAGCTGAAGTTGACTCCTATCAAGCTGGACAAAAACGTTTGAAGAATGCCGAAGAGGCTGTGAAAGCGTTTAACACCAAAGAGAAGGCTGTCGTTGCAGAAAGCAAAGTTGACGAAATCGCAAAGTATGTGGAAACCGTGTGGCGGTATCAGGCAGCCAGCTCGAATGGCAAGCAAGCCAATACGGCGGAGTTTGCGAAGCAAGCCAACTTGAATGAGTACCTATTGAAGCGATGGATTGATTTCCTTGACATCGAGAACAAGGGGAAAGTGATTGCATTGGATGCGTGGTTTGCACTGAAGCCGGTGGAGGCTTGGGATATAACCGCTGCCATTCCGCAGGAGGTTTCGTTGATTGCGAATGAGTTCCAGGCTTATATTCAAGAGCTCATAAATGTTCGTGATGGAGGATCAAAGACAAACTTGGCTGAGGCTGGCGACTCCAAAGCAAAGCCCCATAGACTCGGTAGCCCTCGATTCGTTTCTCGCAACGTAACGAAGATTCGGCCGACGGTCGCGATCGATGTCGATATCGTCGGCGCGAAGCAACTATTTTTGGTTGTTTCGGATGCGGGCAATGGAAACCGTTGCGATCATTCCGATTGGCTCGCGCCCACGCTTGTCGGCAGCAGTGGGGAGCTGAAACTGACGGAGCTAAAGTGGAAGACGCTGGACGGATTCGGCGGCGGAAGGATCAACCGCAACTTTGAAGACGAGCCATTAACCGTGGATGGCAAGGAATATGAGAATGGCATTGGTGTTCATGCCCCTTGTGTTATTGCTTATGACCTGCCCGAAGGCTATGA
>CAIXME010000682.1 GCA_903920425.1 uncultured Pirellula sp.
CGCGGCACACTTCATCAAAAAAGCCTAAATCGCCCGACGGGTACGACAACCGCACAAACACACCCAAAATGGTGGACTTTATCCGCTTGTCGCTAACAACATTAAGGTAAAATCTGTTGTTTTCGTGCGCCCGATTTGCACAGAATCCCAGCCTTGGTTAACAGAAATAAACGCAAAAACAACCGTTGATATGGGGAGTTGGTTTCCATGCAGATGTTTCAGATGTTCACGCATACGCCAGGCCCAGTGTTTCTCGTCGCATACGCCACTCTTTGGGTGGCGTTTTTCATTTTTTGCTTGATAGTTCGCAAGCAAACAGGGCAAACGCCACTTCGCGAGGGCGCAAGTAAATCGTCCACCCGAACTCGAATCGCGGCATCGCCCGATCCGTATCAAATCGCGTATCTCCGAGGTGGGAAAAACGAAGTACTCCGCTTAGCAACTCTCGAACTCTATTGCCAAAATCTGCTTCGTGAAGAAAAGAGCCCAATTCTGGGAACGACGAAATGGCAAATCCAAGGTTCGGCGACATTGCCTGACAATCTAAGTCCGTTCGCCATTGAGGCTGCCAATTTCTACTCCAAGCCGCGAAAGCCAACCGAAATATTCTCATCCAACACGGCGTTGCAGTTTGATTCGGAATTTCGAAAGTGGGACCAATGGATAGAGGAACAAGGGTTTCGAGTTTCGCCGGAAAGACAAGCCAGACTGAATTACCTTGTCTTCGGATTGACTGGTCTATTCATCGCAGTCGGAGGAATCAAGCTGGGCAGTGCACTTCTTCGCGGCATCGACAATGTCTTCATCGGCATCGGAATGCTGGTCGTGGGATCGGTTGCCCTGCTGCTAACCAGGCTGCCTAGACGATTCTCCTCCACGGGTCGCGAGTTTCTGTTGAACACGCAGATGATTCATAACAAACAACTGTCTGCGGTCAAAAACTGGGACACCGACAGAGCGGTCGCCCCCACGTCAAAGGCCGTAGACTCACCGAACCTTGCGGAATCGTACGCAAGCGTGGTTCCACTCATGGCGATGGGGATCTTCGGAGTCGCAGCCCTCAACGGCAGCCCACTGAATGACTTTCGAAAAAAATACTTACAGTCAGAATCAACTGGAGGTGGTTGCGGATCGAGCTGCGCTGGCGCATCATGTTCTGGGTCGAGCGAGGACTCAGGATCCACTGCCGGTAGTAGCTGTGGCGGCGGCTCTGGTGGGGCAGGCTGTGGAGGAGGTGGTGGCGGGTGCGGCGGAGGCGGAGGCTGCGGCGGTTGTGGAAGCTAGCGGGCCATCGGCATGGTAAGTCCTACGTACCGTTGAATTTTCTTATCGAGACGGAGAATGCGAATGTGGAGTGCGGATCTTCCCAAGCTTGGCGTAGGGATTGGCTACCGAGATGCCTATCGCTATGACGTTTTTCGCTATATCGACGATATCGATTTCATGGAGATCACCGCAGACCATTTCTTCGATCCCCACCCGAAATCCAATCAACTATTGTCATTGCTATCGGACCAATTCAAACTGATCCCGCATGGGCTAGGGCTATCGCTCGGGAGCGCAGACGGATTGGATCGCGATTATCTTCAAAAGCTGAAACAAGTCGTCGATACCATCCAGCCCGCTTGGTGGAGCGAGCATATCTCCTTTTGTCGTGTACGAGGGATAGACATCGGCCACTTGACCGCGTTGCCCAAGACACGAGCTGCATTGCGTTGTCTGAGCGAAAACATCCGGATTGCAACTTCTGAAATTGAGCAGCCGCTCATCCTTGAGAATGTCACGCAGTCCATCGAATACAAAAACGACACGTTCGACGAAGCTTCGTTTTTGGGTGAGGTTCTCGATGAAAACGATTGCGGTTTGCTGTTGGATGTCACGAACTTGTATATCAATTCCGTGAACTATCGTTTCGACCCGCTGAAAGCACTTTGGCGGTTGCCAGCCGATCGAATTGTGCAGTTGCATTTCGTAGGATTCTATCGGGAAGGCGACATCCTCGTCGATGGACACGCCCATCCAACGAATCGAGAGATATGGCATTTGCTCGACGAAGTCGTTCGCTACGCTCCAATTTGCGGAGCGATACTCGAACGGGATGAGCATCTCCCTCCTTTCTCCGAAATCCTGCGAGAGATCGATACGATGCGCGAGATCATCGACCAAAGTTCCGTAGAAAGCTGAGACGGACATGGACAACGAACGTGAAGAGTTGGAGCAATTGCAGTACGAAATTGCTCGGCGACTCACCCAGTCGATCGACGAATCGAACGAGACACAAAAGATTGCTTATATCAAGCAAGAATCTGGGCTAATGCGCAGTCGCGAGACATTGATCCGCAAGAGACTGTCACACGCAAAGCACCTGCTTCCTGTAACGGTTGCCCAGGTAGGATCTCATTTCAACGAACTGTTCCGGGAATTTGCAGAACGAAATCATTTCAACGGAAAAGACGCCATCAACCAGGATGTATTGCGATTCGTTCGATGGTTGACGATTCGTCCCGTAGCGGCACTCGACGGACTCAATGCCGAAATGGTCGTTCAGTTGGCGGAACGAGAAACCATGCACATCGCATGCAAAACTCGCCCCTTTTACATCCGCTTTCATCGGTTCGACTGGGAAATCGTTCGCCAAGCGGATTCGGCGACCCTACCAAAAAAAAGACGCACCTACTGGTGCGTCTTCAAGATTATACGATATCAACGTTCCGTACGTTTATGGCCTATCGGCTAGCTTGCAATTGCAATCCATCCACGCGGCTACTTCCAGGAATACGGCCGATTTCTTCAAAAGGAATCGCATTGATTTTTAGTCTTCCAGCGAGTTCGGATTCGCTGGTGCTGAAATCGTATGCCAAGGCGTCACGGAATACTTGGTCGCCGCGTTGGGTGTTGTAGTTCAGCGAGACCAAGTCCCGACTAATATTCTGAAGATCAATACCGATTGGACATTGAATCACATTCGATTCAATCGTATTTCCCTTCGCTACTCCAGGGGCGTCGTCCAGTAAAGAAACGAGTCGTGGATAACGCTCAGCGTAAGGTGTTTGGTCATGATGAATGGCGACCAAGCATTGTTCAACGCAGCCATCCGCATCGCCGACGCGATGGCTGGCCCATGTTTCCCCACGCGAATCCAATTGAATTCCAGCCAAGCAATCGCGGATAACGTTGTTGCGAACAATGTTATCGCGCCCACCGCCAATCACCACTCCTCGCGGGGTCGATTCGATTACGTTCCCCTCGACCGTTGTCTCACTTGCAAAGTCGTCGAGGTAAATACCGACAACGTCGCGAGTATCGTACCCACCGATGTCGTGGATGTGATTGTTTCGGATCGTGTTACCACGATAGGTAGGATCGTGGGCCAAGTAGATGGCTCCAGAGTCTGACGTTTCCTGACAGACGTGATGCACATGATTGAACTGAACTAGGTGATCGTTACCGCAGATTTGGATCCCCCAGTCAGGCAAAGACGCGACTTCATTCTTTTCGACGACGATCCCTACTCCATGAATCTCAATACCGGCGCGGCGGGCTCGGAAGTTGTAGCCACAATCGCGAACGAAGTTATTCTTGCAGACGTGCTCGGCAGGTTCGAGCGTTTCCCGATTGCCACCTTCGATTCTCAAGCCAGAGGCTGCGATCGCGAACAATTCGCAATTGGAAACAGTGTGTTGATATCCGTGAAACACATGAACGCCCACATTGCCAACGCACCCAATTTCACAACGATCGATAGTGCAGGCGGTGCCACCAGCGATTTCGATGCCTGAAACGGTCGCAGCTTGCAGACCGAGTCCGACAAACGAGACGTTCTCAACATCGTAGAGCGATATCAGTGTGCTGAGCTTTGAAACACAAGGTCCATCGTTCTCGATCGATTCTGTTGGCCAAACAAGCAGTCGGTTGTTCACCGAATCGACAAACCATTCACCTTGGGAGTCCAGGCAAGTGAGAACATTCTCGATACGATAGCGAGCACCTTCGCGAGTCGTTTGCCCATCCGAGCCGATTCGCACCGTATCGGTGTCGCCCGTTTCGTTGTGCAGCAATTGAACTGGTAGGTACAAGTCTTGATAGTCATGTTCAAAGAATCCATGGGCCCAAGCTGTGTCAGTTGCAGCGTTTCGGAAACACTCGGGAGCATTCCACGAATTTGCATCTGGCCCAATACCTTTTACCTCCGCCCAACCGTTGTCAGGCCAACCAGCGCGAGGCAGTTTGCCGGAACGATCGAACAGCTCAACCGACGAGGGTTGCATTGGAATGTCGTGGTGACGTACTGGTAGTGAGAAATGGTCTTCTGTCAGCGATTCGTCAAACTGATAAACAACGACGTGATCCTGAGCATCGGAAGTCAATTCACGATAATCTTGGAACTGGGTCGCAGCGCCAATCTTTGTCAATCGAGCTGCCCCGGAGAGAACAACTCTCTCGCTAGGTGCCGCCGAATAGACGATCGGGGCTTCTGGAGTTCCGGAGTCTTCTGCTTGAAGAGCGATAGTTTCACTCAACTGGTATGTGCCTCCATGGACCAGAACCAAGATGGGCTGGGGAGTCCACTCCGCGTCCGATCGCAATTCGCGGATTCGATTGCGAGCACCGATCAACGACCCCAGGGGTGCATCGACGGCCCCCGTGGCAACGTCGTCGCCACCAACGGAAACATGCAGGACAATTTCCGCACGTGACTCGTTCGACTGAAACGCAACGCAAACGATTGCGCCGCACAGAAATTGCCAAACTCTCATTACTATCTCCTAGTTGCAAACTCATGATGGCGTTGCGATAAAGCAACGAACAAGTGGCAATTTGGAAACATGATGCGATGTTACAACATGCGCAATCCGAATTGCCGTGCAAACGTAGGTTGTTGTTTAGATAATTCTGAGCACAACTTCAGGAATTTGAGACGTTTTGGCCCGTCTTGTTGGGGGTGACAACAGCGAAAATGCGTACAACCGGATCAACCCAACATTTTTCGCCGTCCCCACTGTTACAACCGTTACAATGGCCGAGCATGCAGACCGCGAATAAAATGGGAATTGGCATACGGCATGCATAACAAGACATCATCGCGGAGTTCAACAGTACCCCATAGCAGAAAGAGACGTCAACATCATGGCCCAACTCAACCTTTCTAAAAAGAACCTTTGGCTTTCGCTGGCAGTTGTCGCTTGTGGAGCAATCCTTTGGGTAGGTTCCGATTCCGTCAACCACAACGGGAACGAAAACAACCAGTTCGCATCCCGATACCCGTTGCGATCCCGTACACCGGACTTCTTTGCACGCTCCAAGACGAGCAACGTCTCTGCGATGCCTAAGGCAAAGGTTTATCGTAGCGTGTGGCGTTAATCCAGCAGAATGCGGCTGACCGAATCCCCACGCGGCACACACCAATACACAGCAAAGCGGTCGACGAAATCAAGCAATTTTGACGTAGTCGACTTGCGATTCGCCGCGTATGTTATTGTTGGTCGGGGATGAGAGTAGAGCTTAAAAACGCGTTTGAGTTGGAATATGTCGAGAACGATTGCAATTGGTGACATACACGGATGTTTGGCCGCGCTCAATACGCTTGTCAACG
>CAIXME010000683.1 GCA_903920425.1 uncultured Pirellula sp.
AAATTCGAATACTATGGCGAAGTAGGACGGTTGTCTCAATACAAAGCAAAGCTAGCTCCTACCATCGGGCTGATGAAGTACTCAGGTGGTTGTCGCGTCTTCCAAGAATTGACGACCGTGGAGGTTGTCAAGAAGCTTTTCGAAGAGCATGGTTTCAGTGGATTGTTAGAAGACCGGCTGAGTCAATCGTACGTCAAACGACCCTATTGTGTGCAGTACGGGGAATCGGATCAGCAGTTTCTCCAGCGATTGATGGAGGAAGACGGTATCCACTATTTCTTTGAATACGAGCAAGGCAAGCACACGCTGATACTTGCGGACGATATCTCCTCACATAAGCCTTGGTCCGATGATGCCACCATCCCATTTCGAAATGTAGTGCATCGCGGGGCACGAGAATCGTTCAATACTCTATCCGCCGTGAAAGAGTTCGGAATCGGGACGGTTGCATTGAACGATTACGATTTTCAGAAGCCGACGTCACCATTGGTGGTCAAACAAAAGAGTCCGAATCGAGACACGCCTATGGAGTGGTACTCGTTTCCCGGCCGCTATGAAGTTGTCGATGATGGTCAGCGATTCGCTCGCATTCGGATGGAAGCCGAAGATGCTGCGAGTGACGTTGTTCACATGACAGGAAACGCTTGCGGCGTTCGGAGTGGCTCGCTGTTTACTCTTGGCGATCACCCCTATGAAACAAACAATATTCAGTATCTTGTAACATCCGCATCACTCAACGTTCAAGCATCGAGCGTGCAGCCTGCAGATCAGCGAGTTTTCGATTGTCGGGTTTCTGTCGGTTGCCAATCAACAAAGTCTCCCTTCCGGTCCGCTTTGGTGACCCCGAGACCCGTGATGCGAGGCCCCCATCTTGCAACCGTTACAGGTAAGGCAGGCGAAGAGATATGGACCGACTCCTATGGTCGTATCAAAGTACAATTTCCTTGGGACAGGGAAGGCAAAAACGACGAGCAAAGTTCTTGCTGGATTCGAGTCTCCCAGTCGACAACTGGTAAGAACTGGGGAACGATGTCGATTCCCCGAATCGGTGAAGAGGTGATCGTCGAGTTTCTGGATGGTAATCCCGATCGACCCATCGTAACTGGACGAGTTTATAACGCTCAACGTATGCCGCCAGAGACGTTGGCAACGGCTCAGGCTAAAACGGTTTTCCGGACTCGCAGTACCAAGGATGCGGATGCGACCGCATTCCATGAACTTACCTTTGACGACACCAAAGGCAGCGAATCGATCTTGTTCCAGAGCGAACGCGACTTCACACGCATCGTGGAGAACAACGATATCCTCAAAGTTGGCTTCGAAAAAGCAACGCCGGGGGATCGCACGATAGAGATCTATAACAATCAAAAGGTAACGGTGGGGTTGGGTAGCGGAAATGGCACATACACCTTGGAAGCCGCTAAATCCATTTTGCTAAAATGCGGTAGCTCTACCATCGAACTGACGCCTCAAGGGATTACCCTAACCGCGACTAGCATTACCTTAAAGGCAAGCGACGCTCTCACTGCTCAAGCTGCTTCGGTAACAGCCAAATCCGATGCTGCAATGACTTTCAATGCTGGTGCTGATGCGACACTACAGGGTGGCGGAAACGTGACCATTAAAGGAGCGTTGGTGAAAATCAACTAACTGCGATGGTCCTCATTCTCCAATGTGAATTGCCTGTATCGAAACATCGGTGGCTTATGCGACCAGGAGAATCGGCGCGCGTCGGATGCTCTCCGTGGGTCGAATGCTATGTGCCCGACCATGAGAGCTTGTCTGAAGAACATTTTCAAATCGACTACCTTGGCAGTATTTCCATTCGGCCGATCGGTCACGCCAAAATCGAGGTTTTCTCACCAGGTCAAAATCCGCGTTACCAATGCAATGGAACGACTGTAACGGCGGGTGGTTGTGTATTCGTATTGCGAACGCAGGTGGGGCAACCTGCTCCTGAGCTGCACTCAAGTATTTCTAGCACGACTCTCGAGCGGGGATTGGATCTACCCGTTTGGCAGAACAAAGAGTCGGTTCTCGAGATGGCCATGCTTTCAGAGCAGGCGTCCCAGTGTGCCTCAGCTGCTGACCATCCTGCAGCAGCAATCCACAGTCTCGAAAATTCTAAGCTTCGAGAGGACGCGGTGAGACTGCTCGCTAGCGTTCTGACGCCCCTGGATCGCATACGTTGGTGCGTAGATGGCTTGGGGTTTGCTCAGATCCCCTCGGAGTTCTCTGTTCGGCAGCTGCTCCAGAGTTGGATCGATGCTCCCAATGAAACAAATCGAACACTCGTTGAACAGCAAATCGCTGCCGCAAATGCAGAGTCACCATGGACCTGGTGCATGAAAGCGATCGCATGGCTGGGTGGGTCATTGGCTCCTAAAGGGTTTGCAATCGTACCTCCGCCCAGTCGCCTTTCGGTGTCTGCCGTTATCACTGCCATGCAGCTTGCATCTTCTCGGACTGATCCAGACGCATTTCGAGCCCATGTTGTGCAACAAGGTTCTGCTCTGATTCGTTCCAGCAAAGAGAGCGGAGATCATGCCACCAGCCGCTAGGATTACCGATAATCACACTTGCGTTGCCATGGATCCTGCCGTGCCTCCTATCCCTCACGTCGGCGGCCCCATCATTGGCCCAGGGGTTTCAACCGTCTTGATTGGAGGATTGCCGGCCGCTGTTGTTGGAGATTCCTGCATGTGCATAGGTCCTCCCGACAAAATCGCGATGGGATCACAAACAGTGTTGATTGGGGGAAAGCAGGCCGCGCGACAAGGTGACACGAGCGAGCATGGCGGCCAAGTCTCCGCGGGACTTCCTACTGTGATGATTGGAGGCTAGAAGCAGTGCAACGGGAACGAGTCCGTCAAAACAACGAACTCTATCGAGGCGAAGTCGATTCGCGTCTTGTGGGTTGGCGTGCGCCCGCACATACGCCGTCCCGAACAGGGCGATCTATACTAGCCGTGGTGTTCCTGTTGATTCTGGCAATGTTCACATATGTTCTGTGGGCACCTTTTCGCAGATCGGATGTTCATTTCCTGGTGATTGGGCCCGACTCGGTGATGGAGTCCCCCAGTTCCATCGAGGAGTTTGACTATTCCAATATCTTCGCGATTCGTAACGCTTCGTTGGTTTCGAAGGCGATCCAATCATCGCTAAGTCCCGCGCTCGTGCACTCGGAGTGGCGCCGCCCAATTGGCAGTTTCAATGCCGATGCGTTGGGTATGGTTCATTCGCATGTCCATACGGAATCTACCGTCGTGGTGTATCTGTCGGGGCTCTTGGCCATGGATCGATCCGAGCCTGTGATAAGCGATTCGTCCCGGGACGCAAGCCAATCAGGAAATGGATTGAGAATCATCTCCTTGATCAATACGCTTCGATCGATACGTTGCAAACAGATATTGCTTTGCATTGACGCGACCACACCTGTTACTAAGGGGCCCGTCAATATGGCTGCCTCGCTGATGCAGGAGATGGCGTGTGAACAGATCGAGCGTTCCCTTCAAGATTCCGATAGGACTCCCATCGCCGTTGAGCTGCGACTGAGCTACATCGAACACGTAATTCAGCATGGTTCGTCGCTGTCTCCCCTGGCGAAATCGATATGCTCCGCGCTCGAGGTGGGTGGATGTCTCAACGGTGGGGCCAAAGGGACGGTGACATTGGAAGGGCTGCAACGCTCGCTCACATGCGATACCGCAGAAACCAATACGGACGCGATTGCCAACGGAAACTCTCCATCCAAGAACTGGCTGGTAAGCGCGAATTGGCCGCTAGATACGGTTTGGATTGTTCTTCCGAAATCGGGCATCGCAAAGGACATCGCAACGGGGAGTTCGGACTCGTCCGAAAAGGCGACAGCCGAAAATTCATCGAATGTATCAACGGTCGCATTGGCCAAAGATGGATCGGCCAAGAGCGACGCTGGTGTGGCTGGGATCGCGATCGCGACCGTGAAATCCGATGCGATGGAAAGTGTCTTTTCCGATGGGTCCGTTGATCAATTGCTAGCGACATGTGAGAACATATTAGCCGGTTGGGCAAAGTCTCCTTCAGGTCTGACTCAAGATCGATTGCATCTGCCTGCACCCATGTCCAGGCTTTATGAATGCTCGTACGCTTTTGTGCGAATCAAGAAACGCTTTCAAGAGCTTAGCTTTCTGAATAGAGTTTCGCCTAGCTTGATCGATCGAAGCGAGATAGTTGGGTTGACTCGATATCTCGTCTCGTTGGAAAAGAATGAACCCATTTCTGGTATCGCACCTGTTTGGATCCAAGATATTGCCAAAGCAATACACGCGATGCAACTGGAGCCCAGTTCAAGTCTTGTCGTCAATGCGACTTATGCTTCGTTGCATCTGCTGCCCGCTGAAGATAGGGCAACCTGGACCGAGACTTTAGTTATATGGACTAGCAAGTTGTATGCAGAGTCTGATGCGGATGAGTTGGTTGCGTGGATCGAGCAATTGCCGCCTAGCCTCAGATCGTTTGATGAATGGAAATGGGCTCGCTGGGTGCTGGAGCAGCCCGAATTGTCTCGAAATATGCGCCGAGATCTTATCTTTAATCGATTGCTTGGTACTCGACTCGCCTGCGATCCATTAACCGAGCATTGGTGTGCGCCGGTGTTGCAAGACGGTGACTCGCATCAAATCAAGGCAGAACGTTTGGTCGCCGATCGCACGAGCTCAAATTGGATGCTCCGTGCTCAAGAGGAGCTGATGTTTGCACGCGATAGCTATCAGCACGGCATCGATAATTTATCGCGTGTGCGAGAGCTTCGACGCGATTACAGTACTCATCTGGCTGCGATGTTACTTGAGCAACCTTGGAATCATCCAGCAAACTGCCAAGTTGATAGCATGCACCCTATCGACCGAATTCGCGATATGGAGGCCTGTCTCAAGGATCTCGTATCTCAAGTAGCGGGTGGTAAGACGAGCAGGTCGCCTCAAACCGCAATGCTCATCAGCGCTACGCGAGACCTGAATGGCATGTCTCGAAGTCATGGTCATCCACACTATTTTGGTAAGACAAATCAAAAGCACTGCCAGTTGGCCAGCGAGCAGTTCATCGCAACATGGCGAATGGCGCTCATGCCGGTCTATCCGGAGGCCGCTCGTCGCGTTCAAGATGCAGGAAATACACTGCTGCAGCAATTGGAGGAAGTCTCGCTATCGAACGAAGCACAAGTCATCGCGTTCGCTGAGTTCGAGCGCAAGATTCATTTCCTGGCCGAGGAAATGGACGAATGGATGAACGCGCACGCTCATTCCTTGCCAAAACAATCACCGTTTTGGACATTTGCTTCTGAAATGCTGAAGACGAATCCGAGAACGATTGCGAAATTTGTCGTCGATTCGCCATCTGCGTTACTGCCCACCGCTCAAGCGAACCTGCTACGCGCTCGCCGCTTTCTGGACGGTGCAACCCTCGAGGAGTGTCGACAAGTCGAGGCGGAGTATCGTTGGTGGCAGGGCGTTGCCAAGAATAATGCCGAGTCGGAGGAAAGCGGATTGCCAAGAATAAGTATTCTCGCTCCGGATTGCATTCCATTTGTTTCCGAGAGCTCGATGACGACTCCAATTGAGCTTCATTGCGACCGAGCGATCGATCTACCAATCTTGGTCCAAATGGTATATGACGAAAATGCCATTCAGGTTTCCATCAATGATGTCACGGTACCGTCTGGCGATTCTGTGGACGTAACGCAGCTTTGTAAAGGCCGCGAAAACACGATTCGGTTTCCGTTGACCACTCGGAAATTACCCGGCCTGACGGAATCGAAACGCATTGGACTCATGGTCAGGCACGGTCCGCACTGCTCGCGTTGTGTTCTGGCAGTCGATGGACCCAAAGCTCCGTTTGT
>CAIXME010000684.1 GCA_903920425.1 uncultured Pirellula sp.
CGTCAATCCAGCGACGATGACATCGCGCAAATAATTGACGATCTCCTCCGTGGTGAATTTTCCTTGCGTTCCCACGATAGAATTCAAAAGCAGCGCTCCATCCACCACGCGGTACGCGAATTTGCCGTACCCTCGCAAACGTACGACCCCAAATTGTGGATCTCGGACCGTGATCGGATTCCGCGTCCCCCAACGCTGGTCGATAAACGTCTGCTTGCCTATGAAGTAAACACAAGCCTGAAACGGAGAGCGTTCAAAAGGGGCCGTTAGGATGCCACCGATAATCGGCAAGTTAGCCGTAGTCAGCGTATATCGCCCCGGCCCGAAAGTATCCATCGCGCGACCTTCGCGAAAGAAGATCGCCTCTTGTGACTGCTGAACGATGAGTTGTGCACCAAACTGAATGGCCGCAGTACCCGATTCTGGAACACGCGCTACTAGCGATTGATTGCTTTGGTCAATATGGTCGATGACTTCCAAACGAAACACGGCGTAACTCCTGAACACGTAATGGGAAAATAGGATGGCGGCCACAACGACTTAGGATTGCAATTGACAATCCTATCGGCAACGCTGGCCAGTCTCTCCGGGGCATAACGGATTTCCGGGGAATCCTGACAGTTCACTCCATTTTTGAGGCCGACATTGTAGCTGCATTTGATGAATGGAATGGATCGCTGGCGAAGCGATTCTAAAAAATATCATGGCTGCATTTTTATCGTAACCGGCAAGCTGGCAATAGTGTTCCCCGACGCATCCGTTCGCGTCGCCAAGAATCGCACGGGACCGTATCCTACGTGCGATGGGGCGATCTCGATGGATCGTTCGCCACGAGGGATAACGCCAACGACTTCAAAATCATGAAGTATTTTAATGTCTGACAGATCCGCTACGGATTCAACGGTCAGCGTGAGTGGCGTGTTGTCCGAAAGTTTCCATTGCTCAGGAGCCTTTAGAACCAAGTGTTCTTTTTCAGGCCCCGTGGTCAACCATAACGATTGTTCAAACCGACTTTCTAGAGGCGGTGCTCCTTTGGATACCAGCCGAACTTCGTGGGCACCGGGCAACGCTTTGTCGAACAGCATTTGAACGTTGGGTTCAAAGGGAGCTTCGGATCTTGCGACTCCGTCGAGCATCCACAGCAACGATTCCGGTTCTGTTGACTTTGCATCGGACTCTGTTCGAAGATGCACTCGAAATGGTTGTCCGTCAGCAACGCTCTTGGTGAGCGGTTCGATGGCAAATCGAGGAGGCTTGCCGTACGGTTGGCAAAGAGGGTCTCCCACCATCAACAATTGGTATGGGCACAGGACCGAACTGTAAAAAGACTCGGCAAGGGTGAGCCCCTCTACATAATGAACATGAATCATTGGGTGCGGGAATTTATTCTGGATGGAGTAAGGCTCGGTCACAGCGCCGCTGCTGGCAGCGGCACCGTAGCGGAGGAACTCGGTCGCCTTGGTCTGAGCATTGTTGGTCATGGCACCGCCCAGGCTAGTCAAGTTTTCCGCAATCGCTCCCGGTAACAATACTGCGCCGTTGCGTCCCCATGAATAATCGGACGCCCCCATCGTGACCCCGGAACAACGTTCGCCTGCGACGGGCATCGCACGCTCTACCACTTTGGCATTCATTCCCAGCGACTGTAGTCTTCCAATCGCCATGGCAAAGCTCGGTTCTCGCGTGGTCGTACGGACATCGCTCGTCTTGGTAAAGATAAATGCCCCTTGAGGGTACGTGTAGTCTGCCCCCACGGACGTATTCAGGTTCTCGATCGCTTCTGTTTGGGTGATTCCCAAGTCTCGAGTGACGCTGAGCATCATCGACATCAAATACGACATGCCGTGCTTGGGATTGCGGCTGCCCAGCGAATTGGCGGTGTAGAACATGCGTGCTTCAAAGCCTCGCGTTGCCGTGTAGTCGAATGGAGCTTCGGCGCAGCGTTTGGTTATGCGAATGAAATCCTTGTCTTCTCGTAGGCTCGCGAACGCTTCGTCTTGGAGGAGTTGCTCGCGAAAGGACCAGCCGCCGCGAATCGATTGCTCCAGTCGCTGGATCGCCTTCGTGTTCTCACCAGCCAATGCCCATTGCCGGGCGGCGGTATATTGCATCGGATAGACCAACTCTTTATCGAATGACTCGCACAGCGTATCCAATAGACCGGCCGCCTCGGCGTATTTCTTGTCGTTTAAAAATGCGTTGAGCTCGTTCGCTTGCTCCTGAGAGCCAATCAAAGGCGTGAGCAGTTTGGAGGGGTGTCTCGCGGCAAACAGGTTCGATTCAAATCCAATGTAGGCCGGGTTTTTCGCTAGAACGAACCGAAACAGATAAGTCATGCCATTGATCGAGCCGACGGGCGTGA
>CAIXME010000685.1 GCA_903920425.1 uncultured Pirellula sp.
CGCGAGAAGACACTGTGCAAAAGGTTGGACGACAACATGATGAAACCAATTCAATGATGGACCCGTCTGTACTAATATGGATACTAGGCTGAGATTCCACCCTAATGCCACAGATAGCGAAAGACTACGCACCAAAGAGTCGTTTTGCAGGTCCAAGGTTCCTATCTTTATCGATTTTTCAGGCGAATTTGAATCTCACGCCATCGTTCGCCCAATTCCTTCTCAAAGCCGCGAGCCACGGGATGATAGTACTCCCGATCCACCCCGAGATAGTCTTGCGCCGCAATACCATCGGCTGCATCGTGCGCGTATTCGTAGCCTTGCCCATGTCCGAGCCGCTTTGAGCCCTCGTAATGACCGTCTCGCAAGTGAATAGGAACAGGAATAACGGTCCCGTTGCGAACGTCTTCCCTCGCCGCAGAAATTGCAGTCGTTGCAGCGTTGCTTTTGGGTGCTAACGCCAGATAAATCGTAACTTGCGAGAGTGTCAGTTGGCATTCAGGCAGCCCGATGAACTCACACGCTTGCATTCCTGCTATGGCGATTCCCAAAGCTTGCGGGTCCGCATTTCCGATGTCTTCGCTGGCCAAGATAACAAGCCTGCGGCACAAGAACCGAATCTCTTCGCCGCTCTCAATGGCCCGAGCCAGCCAGTACAAAGCAGCATTCACGTCCGACCCTCGAATGCTTTTTATAAATGCACTGGCCATGTCGTAATGCTGGTCGCCGCTGGCGTCGAACTGGAGCACTTTTTTTTGCATACTTTCTCGCACCAGCTCCACGTTGAGCACAATGGGTGATGCTGTGCTGGAAAGCACGGCCAGCTCAATGGCCCCCAGCGCCCTGCGTGCGTCTCCCTCGGCCATCTTGGCACAATAGTGCAACGCTTCGGGCTCGACCAAAACGTTATACATCCCAAGGCCTCGCGATTTGTCGACGATCGAGCGTTGCAACAGCTCCACGATCTCGTCTTCACTGAGGGGCATCAACTCGAATAACTGGGAACGACTAAGCAACGCGCCGTTCACCGAGAAGAAAGGATTGCTCGTTGTGGCTCCTACCAAAGAAATCACTCCGTCCTCAACATCTGGCAGCAATGCATCCTGCTGGGATCGATTGAAGCGATGAATCTCATCGATGAATAGAATTGGCCGTTCGCCTCCAGTAGATACCTCGTCTTTGGCCCATTGCAGGGCTTCTCGCAACTCCTTGATGCCGCTCGTGACAGCATTCAATTGTCGAAATTGGCCCCCCGTCTCCGAGGCGATCAAGTGAGCCAACGTCGTTTTGCCTGTACCGGGCGGACCATAAAAAATGACCGACTGCAGCCTTTTGGCATCAATCAAACGCCTCAAAAGCTTGCCTGGAGCCAAGAAATGAGACTGGCCCACAAATTCCGAGAGATTCTTCGGTCGCATCCGGGCAGCGAGGGGAAGCGACTTTTCGCGATTGGCTTTTTCTGCGTGTGCAAATAAATCCATGAGCATCCTCAGAATGTACAATCAAATAAAACATGGTTACAACGAGACACGCATTGTAGCGAGTCCTTTGCTTTCCTTGCCCTCCCGCTAAAATTGCGACAGCCTACCTTCCGTTCCAAATTGAGATTCTGGAGACTATTGAAATGATGCGTTACCAGCCCACTTCGCTGCTTAGCCTGGCCACCCTTTTCGCGATGACCATTTGCTCATTTGGTTTGGTACATACCCAATCGACGAAAGCCCAGGAACCATCGTCCCCCGCGAGCTCAAGCGGCACACCGAAATTGGAAACGGCATTGCTTGGTGGTGGATGCTTCTGGTGCGTCGAAGCGGTCTATCTGCGGATTGACGGCGTCAAAAGCGTTGTGTCTGGATACGCAGGAGGCGAAGTCGAAAAGCCAACTTATGAAGCTGTATGCACCGGGAGAACGGGACACGCAGAAGTTTGCTTGGTCACGTTCGATCCTGAAGTCATTTCGTTCGAACAACTGTTGCTGATATTCTTTAAGTCGCATGATCCGACCACTCTCAACCGACAAGGGGCAGACGTAGGAACACAGTACCGTTCGGTCGTCTTCTATGCAGACGAAGCTCAGCGACTCGCTACAGAGAAAATCATGGCCAAGCTGGTCGATGAAAAGATCTATCGCAAGATCGTGACGGAAGTCAGTCCCATGCCTGAGTTCTATCCCGCTGAGGATTACCATCAAAACTACTTTGCCAAGAACCCAACCAACGCCTACTGCCGCAACG
>CAIXME010000686.1 GCA_903920425.1 uncultured Pirellula sp.
GCTGGTGGTTCCAGCATGGCCAGCGAAGACTGCGACCGGCTACGGTAATCGACCCAAGTGGCCGTTTCCATCGTGTCCGACAGCGGTTCGATCTCCATAGGGATCGGTTCAGTCGCGATCCGCGGAATGTTTCTTGGGACCGTGGAAACGCTCAGGGTTGTCGTTCTTGGCGAGCTGTAGAACCCTGGCTGCTTGATTCTGGAGAGACTTTCGCTTGCAAAGATGATAACGAGCAAGCAAATTGCGACTGCGATCGCATATCCCCAGCCTCGAAAGCTACGTGCCGACTCAATTGCCATCCTTAGCACCTTTTCAGAACGCGTTCAAGCGTCGGAAGAGACTACGAGAAGTTCCGGACTCTACAGAGCAGCCGCCTTGCTAGCCCTGTTGAATCATAGTCTTCGGCAAAACTGACAGCAAAGATGGATGGCTGTCCGCATCAATTCATCAATTCTACCCGTAGCCGTATGTGAGTCGTGCGGCCTAGGCAAAATGTATCGGGCAGGTTCGATCTGCGCCGTAGCACGCCTATTTTTTAACGAGTATGATAGCTTTCCGCTCGCCGGCTCTCCCCGCGCGATTTAGAAGACGTTTTTGGAGCTTTCAGCCCGCTCCAGCAGCATTCCAAGTTTGATCCCATTTGGTGAATTGCTGGATGATTCCATTCCCTAGGGTGTATGAAGATTTACATTGATGCGCAACCGATTTTCGATTCCGTTGTTCCTGTCTTGGTTTTTGATGACTGCATTGCAAATGAACACAACTATGGCCGATGCCCCGCGTCCGATGCAGATCGACGACCTTTTTAAGCTGGCTCGGATTGCAGATCCTCAGCTCAGTCCCGACGGAAAACATGTCGTTTACCAAGTAACTCAGATCACCGACGCATCCAAAAACCAAAAGAAGACGCAGCTTTGGCTCTGCGGGGCAGATGGGGCAGCACCTCGCCAACTCACCCAGTCAGGCAAAGCCGACTCGCATCCGCGATGGTCGCCCGACGGTTCTAAAATCTTGTTCGAATCCAACCGCAGCGGCGGTTCGCAGCTCTACATTCTGGATGTAACTGCTGGCGGCGAGCCAGTACAAGTTACCAACATCGCGACCGGAGCCAGCAATGGCGTTTGGTCCCCAGACGGAAAGAAGATCGCGTTTTACTCCGCCATCAACCCAAAGTACAGCGAACTCCCGTTTGCAGAATCCGACGCCAAAAACAAAGCGGATGACGAAGCGGCCGCTTCCAATCCAGTCAAGGCAAAGACCTTTACCAAGCTGTTTTATCGCCACTGGGATTCTTATGTAGAAGACAAACGCAACCATTTGTTCGTGATCAACACAGATGGAACGGAATGCCGAGATGTTACGCCTGGCGATCGGGATGCTTACCCGACCAGCACCACCTTCAGTGTCGGGGACGACTTCACATTTACTCCCGATGGCAATTTTCTTTTGTTCACCGCTGTTCCCAAGTCGGGTGAATCCTGGTCGACCAACCATGACATTTGCCGCGTGAGCATTCAAAACAAGAGCACCGATTGGGAATCGCTGACCGACAAGTACCCAGCAGCAGACAGCTGTCCCAAGTTCAGCCCAGATGGAAAGTTGGTGGCTTATCGCACCCAGGCACAACCAGGATACGAAGCGGACAAATGGAACCTGGTCTTGCAGCCAGTCAAATCGGATGGAACATTCAGCGGGGCAGCAAAAGTACTGACTGCCGACGTCGATCGATCGGTATCGGACTTCGTATGGGGCAAGGGTGTGCAACTCTACTACACCTGCGACGACGAAGCTGCCAGCAGCTTGTACTCGGTAACCGATACGGCGAAACCAGCGATCGTCACACTAGGACTACCGGACAACCGCCGTGGTCAAATAACGGGCATATCGATGGTAAACGGCAAATGCGTCATAGCCCGTGCCACCATGAATGAACCCGCTGAGCTTTACGCTGCTGCATTGAATGGCACCTCGACTCGTATCACCTCGCACAACACCGCATTGCTGGGCAGCCTAGAACGCACCGCTCCAGAGAATGTTACTGTGGACGTGGAGGGATCGACCAAAATGCAGATGTGGATCCTCAAGCCACCTGGATTCGATCCAAAGAAGAAATGGCCCGTCGTCTATTTGATTCACGGTGGTCCACAAGGGGCTTGGGAAGACAGCTGGAGCTTTCGCTGGAATCCGCAACTCTGGGCAGCCCAAGGCTACGTCGTCGCCCTCCCGAACCCGCGCGGTTCGACTGGATTCGGACAAAAGTTTTGCGATGAGATCAGCGGTGATTGGGGAGGGAAGTGCTACCGAGATTTGGTAGCAGGTCTCAAGAAAGTTCAATCGCTCGAGTACGTCGACAAGAGTCGCATCGCTTCGGCAGGTGCGAGCTTTGGCGGGTACATGCAAGACTGGTTCGCCGTCAATGAGATCGCCAAAGAGTTTAGCTGCTTGATCTCGCATTGCAGCGTCTACAACTTTGAAAGCATGTGGGGCACGACAGACGAACTTTGGTTCGATGAATTCGAACACGGCGGGTTGCCATGGGAACTGCCAGGCAAGTATCGCGAGTTCAGCCCTCACACGTTGGCAGGCAATTTGGCCAAGTATAAAACACCGATGCTGGTTATTCATAACGACTTGGATTTCCGATGCCCGATCGGCCAAGGCCATGAACTCTTTCAAGCATTGCAACGGCAAGGAGTCAAAAGTCGCTTCGTCAATTTTCCAGACGAAGGGCACTGGGTGAACAAGCCGGCCAATAGCATTCACTGGCACAAGGAAATTTTTTCTTGGCTCGATCAGTACTGCAAGAGTGGAGCTCGCTAGAGCATCTTCGGCATAACATAAATAGAATCGTGGGCGTCGAGCTCACGATTCCAATAACCATTAGTCTTTCCAAATCAATAGCGACGGGACCGGTCAATTGGACATTACGCAACTCTGGAAAAACATCACGGGCCGCATATTCCTCGGAATGATGTTGGGAGTACTGATCGGTTGGTTGTTCCCGTATGGGGAGAGCGGAGCAGGTTTTGACGGCACCGACTTGCAACCGTTGAGCATGATCTTTTTGCGACTGATCAAGATGATCATCGGCCCTTTGGTGCTCTCCATGCTGATTGTTGGCATTGCCAAGCTTGGCGATTTCAAATCGATCGGGCGGATCGGAGCCAAGACGCTCGGGTACTTCTATTTTGCGACCGTGCTATCTTTGGTGACCGGGCTATTGGCGGTCAACATTCTCAAGCCAGGTAGCGTCATGCAACTGGAATTGCCCGAGAAAGGCACCGAGACCTTCGTAGAAGTCAAAAAGCTCACGCTCGATGGCTTCTTAAAGCATCTCGTCCCTCAGAGCATTTTCGAAGCACTCGCTGCGAACGAAGTCTTGCAGATTGTCGTGTTCGCCATCTTCTTTGGAGTTGCGACCGCTTCGATTGGCGATGCTGGCAAACTGGTGATCAAAGCGTTTGATGCCATCGCTCAGGTGATGTTCAAAATCGTCGGCTATGTCATGGAATTCGCGCCGTTGGGCGTGATGGGAGCCATGTCCAATGTGATCGCAAAGCAAGGGATCGGGATACTCGGCAAATACGTGTATCTCATCGTTTGCTTCTTCGGAGCTCTCGCGTTCTTTATCTTCGTGATCCTCTATTTGATCTGCTTAACACAACGCATTCCGTTCTTTCGTCTCATGCGATCGATCAAGGATGCGATGATCCTGACTTTCAGTACCGCTAGCTCAGAAGCGTCGATGCCGCAAACGATCGAAGCATTAAAGAAATTTGGTTGCTCTGAGCGAGTCGTCAGTTTCGTATTGCCGCTGGGTTATTCATTTAATCTCGATGGGTCAATGTTGTATATGACTTTCGCGACCGCGTTCATCGCACAAGCGTACAGCGTGCCTTTGTCGATGCAGCAGCAAATCACCATGATGCTGACGTTGCTCATCACATCCA
>CAIXME010000687.1 GCA_903920425.1 uncultured Pirellula sp.
CATTAGTATCCCGGCTGTGTTCCACTCTATGCATCTGCGATGCATAGAACCTGCTGGCGTTCGCGATCGAGCGTCCTGCTTGAGTTGAATGTTTCGTGTTAGTGATCATTTTGTTGACCACGGATTTCTCGGATGGGCACGGATGGGACTGTGGCGCTTTTTGAATAGGTAGGGGATTTTCAGGGCGGCCGGCTGAAGCCGGTACACCAGCGATTTTTTTTGACCACGGATTTCTCGGATGGGCACGGATGGGGAGTGTGGCGCTTTTTGAATAGGTTGGGGATTTTCAGGGCGGCCGGCTGAAGCCGGTACACCAACGATTTTTTGACCACGGATTTCTCGGATGGGCACGGATGGGAATGTGGCAGGGGTGGGGGGATCGCTTTGCGAAATGGCTTTGGGCTTTTTGAGTGGGTTGGGGATTTTCAGGGCGGGGCCGGCTAAAGCCGGTACACCAGCGCTTTTCAGGGGCGGCCGGCTGAAGCCGGTACACCAGCTTGCTTTGGGACGCAGCGTGAAAACCGGTTGTATCGTTACATTTCTGAATGCCGTTATCTTCGTCTTTCTCGTTGCAATAAACGGCCTTTTCGACTCGGGAACCCCATTTGACGTGGATTTGCTATCTAAGTCGTCTTGGCCGCGACGAATTAGTCGATGGAGCGATAGATCCATTGATCGTGTCGCATTTGAATTGAAAAAATGAGTGAAGATCAATTCGCTGAGGAGTGCGATATGCGACAACTACGGAAAGTAACAAAAGCCATTTTGATGGGATTGGGCATTGGGATGGTTGCAACAAGCGGAAACGCCTTGTTTGCTCAATGCGCCAATTGCGGAGGAACCATGGCCGGTTCCTATGTTCCGGGCGGAATGGGCTCGGGAGGAATGGATAGCTTCGGAAATCTACTGGGCACGGGAACTCAACCGCTGTTCGACAACTACTTTACTCGCGGCAATGCAAATTCAGCGGAAGCTGCTCTGTACATGTCTCCTGTAGGTGTCCCTGGATGGGTTGGACATACGTACAACACTTATCAGCCACTTTATCCACATCAATTCCTCTATCAACATCACGATCGATACCATTCGTATTACGATGGAGGACAAGGCTTGAATCGAACTCACGCCAAGTACTATGCACCGCCCGTTCGCACGGTCGGCAAAAAAGTCTACAAGAAGATCGAACTACCTCGGTAGTTCGGATCAAAAATCAACAATGTTGGCTGAGTCGGAGACCAGTCGAACCACAAACAAGTGCCGATGAAAGGAGACGGATCGCTCATCATCGGCAATAGGCTCACTGGTTTCTTTCTTTGGAGGGCACATATCCATGGCTCGCAGCATTCTCGTAGCAACCATTGCGTTGGTTGCTACACTTTCGATAGGTTCCTCTGCCGAAGCTCAACACTTTGGCGGACGTGCACGCGGTGCATACAACGGCGGTTACAGCGGTGACGTAGTTGGGCATAAACTCGGATGGGTATCGCACTCGTCTTGGGGTGATTATTGGGCTCAAAGTCAATCCATGAACCAACCATGGCACGGCGAATACTACTACCTGAAAACAGGTCAACCGACAGCTCTGATCGTCCCCCCGACAGTCACGATGCAGTCGAATTACTCCTGGGGCGTTTCCCAGAACACAATGACCCCGGTCTATCATCAGTTCGGCGGTCATGCTGCCAATGGAGCTAGCGGCGGCGTGTTCAAAGCTACTCCTTACTGGCCAAGCCACACAAATCAATTTGGTGTGTACCCCGTTCGGGGTCCTTGGTAACCGGTAGTCGATCGATTAAAAAAGGCTTGTCGCAAAACGACAAGCCTTTTTTTATTGCCTTTTCTCTCCAACGGCATGATTCTGTAGGCCCACCGTCTAGGTTCACGCAGCGAAACAACCCGTTGCCGATCCTTTCACCATCGCACCCTATCGCAATCCATCCTTGGAAATCATCTTATGAGTCAAAGTCACAGCTTCAACCGACGGTCTTGGTTGGTTCGCGTTTCTGCCATCGGCATTGGATCGGTCACCTTTCAACGCGCTTTGGCGCACAAGGCTGTTACGACTGGCGAAATCACTGAAGCCATGATTCGCGAAGCACAGTGGATCGCGGACCTAGAATTGACAGAAGAAGAAATCAAAGCGCTGCTCAAGGAATTGAAAGCCCAACAAGAAAACGAACGCAAGCTTCGCGAGTGCGCGTTGGATGCGGATGTGGGGCCAGC
>CAIXME010000688.1 GCA_903920425.1 uncultured Pirellula sp.
CTCACTCACCTGGTTCGAAACAGCGTGGATCACGGAATCGAACGCCCAGATCAACGCGTTGCGAAAGGCAAGAATCGCGTTGGAGAAATCCGGTTGCGTGCATTCCACCAAGCCGGCAAGGTGTGCATTCGCATCGAGGACAACGGCGGTGGAATGGATACCAATCGCTTGAAGAACAAGGCTCTGGAAAAGGGTCTGATTACTCCAGACCAAGCCTCCATGATGACCGAAGGGGAAGCATTGCGGTTGATCTTTGCTCCAGGCTTCTCTACTGCGGCCGAAGTTACCGATGTAAGCGGTCGAGGCGTGGGTATGGATGTGGTGAAAACCAATATCGAGCAACTCGGTGGTACCGTCGATGTGGAAAGCTCACTCGGCATCGGCTCGGCCATACACATTACATTGCCGCTGACCTTGGCGATTATTCCGTCCATGATCGTTGGGTGTGCTGGCGAGCGATATGCAATCCCACAATCCAGCATTGCCGAATTGGTCCGAGTCCCTGAGTCTGAGATCGAAACCAAGATCGGCCGCGTTCACGGTGCCGAAGTACTCCGCCTCCGGGGCGCACTGCTACCTCTCGTTCGCTTGGACAGCGCCTTGGGACTTCGCACTGTTACTGAAAACGAGGATCGGCCAAAGAGTGCCAACATTCTCGTGCTCGAAACCGGTCAAATGCGATACGGCCTCTTGGTCGATTCGTTGCACGACAACGAAGAAATCGTGGTGAAGCCGCTTGGAAAGCACGTCAAGGAACTAGGCTATCTAGCGGGTGCAACTATCCTCGGCGACGGATATGTCGCATTGATTCTCGACGTCGTTGGTATTGCGATGCAATCGAACCTACGCAACATTGAGAACGCCGTTGCCAAAGCAGCAACAGAAGACGAATTGGCCCGTGCCGACGAAGTGCACCGACTACTGCTGTTCGCGAACCATCCGTCCGAACAGTTCGCGATCCCAATGGCTATGGTTGCCCGCATCGAGCGTATCAAAGCCAGCGAAATCCGCGTCGTAGGAAACCAGAACCTGCTGATTTATCGCGGCAATTCGCTCCCAATCCTTCGAGTCGAAGAGAACATTTCCGCTGCACCGCCTGAGGAAAACCTCGAAAACCTATTCGTAATCGTCTTCCGTATCGACGAACGCGAGATCGGATTGGTAGCACCGACGCTGAGAGATATTCGGGATATCCATATGCGAATGGACGAACGCACTCTGAGAGAACCAGGTGTTCCAGGTGCCACCGTAATCGATGGAATCACCACCCGATTGCTCGATCTCGTCGAAATGACCAGAGCCAAGCACCCAGAATGGTTCCTATCGGTAGGAATTGTGGAATCGTCAGAACCGGAAGAAATGCCAACCATTCTCTTGGCTGAAGATTCGGACTTCTTCCGAAACCATGTCACCAGAACTTTGGAATCCGAGGGATATAAAGTCGTCGGTGCTGTCGATGGACAGGATGCGTGGGATCACTTGCAAGCGATATTTGATGACATCGATCTGATTATCACCGATATCGAAATGCCAAGGATGAATGGACTCGAGTTTGCAAAAGCAGTGCGATCCAACAACACGACTTGCTCGCTACCGATCATCGCGTTGACCAGTTTGGCAACGGAAGATGACCGCGAACGTGGCAATCGTGCAGGAATCAACGAGTATCAGGTAAAGATGGACCCCGCCCGATTGCTGGATGCAGTTCGGCGGATGACGGCCGGCGTCTAAACGCCAAAACCGTGACGTCCTAAGACCAACTTATCGGTGCAGAATCCCTCGATGGATTCTGCACAATTCGTCTCCACTGTCCACTCATTCAAGCAACAATTGCAATGTCAAACACAGAAATCGCATCCTCTCGTACAACGCAGTTTACTACGTTCTACTGTGACAAATCGCTACTCGGCCTGGACATCAGCTTTGTCCAGGAGATCAATAGAAATCTGGAACTGACCAGGGTACCTCTGGGGCATCCATGTGTTCGCGGCGTAATGAATCTTCGCGGTGAAGTGGTAACGATGCTGGACCTGAGAACATTGATGGGGCTGCCTCAAGGAACTCCGTCGATTCGCAATCGAAACCTCGTTGTGAAATGCGAAGGTGAATGCTTTGGACTTTGGGTCGACGGAGTGGCTGACATCCTCTCGATTGATCCTCAGCACATCACACCTCCCCCATCTAATCTATCGATCGTTGAAGCTCGATTGATTCGCGGTGTTTATCAAGCGGAAAAAGCACTCGTCATGATCGTTGATCCACGCGAGATATTGGCCGCGTCACTCACCGGCATCCGTGCAGCCGCCTAACTGCACTTCATTCCTTAATTCCACTCTCCACGACCTAAAAGTCATCATACCATACCGGACCAACAGTTATGAAAATCCAAGGCAAGTTACTTTCGTCATTCCTAGCGTGCAGTCTACTGCCGATGGGGGTTCTAGGCACACTCAACTACTTCAACGCTCGGAACGCAGCTAGCCAAGTTCGAGACCGATCCATTCAAGGACTCAACGAATCTGCTCAATCCAAGTTGGCTGCGGTGTGCGACGTGAAAAGGTCGCAAGTATCGGAGTACTTCCAGAACGCAGAGCGACAAATCCACTCGATGGCCCAATCGCCCCAAACCGCTTCGGCGTTGCGAGCGTTCTCCATCGGCTTCAAGTCTTTTATCGCAGACCGCAAAGACACGGCTACCGAGTTGGGTGACGACAAATCACAACTTCGCTCCTACTATCAATCCGTTTTTGGTAGCGAGTATACCAAGAACAATCCGGGCAAGAATGC
>CAIXME010000689.1 GCA_903920425.1 uncultured Pirellula sp.
AGATGTTCGAGGATTCATCTCCGTAGCGGAAGATGTGAATCTTCCGATTGCTTGGCGTTGATGCTCGGGCGATTCTTTATTTGATTGATGGGCGATTGTGGTTGGCGATTCGCCGGAACTTTCACAAGTTCCGCTACGGAAGAAAGATGTTCGAGGATTCATCTCCGTAGCGGAAGATGTGAATCTTCCGTCTGTTGTTGACATTTATACTGATGACTGCGAATGCGCTTCGACAAACCAAAGCATCTTGTCGATTCCTCGGGAGATCTCAGTGAAGATGTCCGCCGTACCTGCTTCCTCAAGCTCGGTTGCTTCGATAATCATCGTACGCACTTCGCTCCCAAACGACGAGAGTGCACGGGCAACTGCTTCTACGTGGGCCATACCGTCGCCAATGGAATAGGGATACTCTGACAATCGCGTTTGCAAACTTGCTAAGCGGATGGTTCCGTGAGCGATGCCGCCAAATTGAACGATTCGTTCTGCAATCGTATCAACGTACTGGCTTACTAATTCGTTGGCCTCGTCGAATAGTTTGTGCAAGCTGATAAAGCTTGGTCCTTTCACGTTCCAATGCGCTTGTTTTAGCTGCATCTGAAGGTCAATCGCGCTGGCCAGTCTCTGGTTCATCAGCTGGTTGAGGGCTTTGCGACGGTCTTGGGAAACATCAATTTCTGTTTCGTAAAGGTCTAACACTTCGTCGACGATCGCTATAGTTTTGGTCATGATTTTGCTCTTTTCAGTTGTATTGTTTTAGGTTGTTGTTTGTTTGCAAAGGCAGATCGCATTTGCAAACGAATCGATGTGGCTATTGGGTTTTGCGGAGTCGCATCGCACTAGGCAGCGGAATGCACTACTTCGGTCGTCTCTGCTTTTCCTAGCAGGTCGCGCGCAGCTAAGACGTCTTTCTCGTCGCCTTTGAGTGTTACGAGAAATTTGCCAATCTTGACTTGGGACTCGTAACGAATCGCTTGATTCTTGGAGAACCCTAAGCTCACAAATGCGCCAGCCAATGCTCCGAAGGCGCTCCCTGCGATTGCTCCTTCAACGCCGCCAAGTAGAGTGGCAGCTAGCGGGCCAACGATGACCAATGGGCCAACACCCGGTACGATGAGGAAGGCTGCACCAACCAGAATCCCGAAGAAACCGCCGGTCCATGCGCCAACCTTCGCGCCATCACATGCGGCGGAACCTGTCGTTAGAAAGCCGATAGGTTTCTCAATCGTTTTGAAGTCTTGCCCGACAATGGAGAGATGGTCCATCGTTACGCCCTGCTTTTGAAGCAATCGTACGGCATCCTCCGCTGACGCGTGGTCGGGGTAAACGGCCAAGAGCGTGGAGCAGCGGGTCTCAACGGTGGGCATAGCTAGTGATTCTGTACTCATCATGCAAGGATCCAATCCTGGTTGCGATCGCGGTCAAAGGAACGCGGTCCAAGGTGTTCTGCCGATGTTTCGGCAGGAGTGATACGAGAATGAGTTCGTTGAGAACTGAGACATTCTCCATGCAGAGAGTTTGCCCCGGATGTTGAAATCGCGCAATCGATGAGGTCCCTAAAAATGTGTGGCGGATTCCACCATGACCGTTGCGATATTCGTGTGCGCGGGCTTATTTCCTAGGGGCGAGAATGGATGGGCACGTCAATTGCTTAGAACAGTTGGATCGTACACATGCAGTCAATCAATCTATGATCAGGATTCTGAAATGCCAAATGGCTCTAACGTTCCTTCCCGCCAGCTTTCCCTGTCTTCGTATCTGGTAATCGCTGCCGTACTGCTTGTTTTCTTCAGTACGTTTTCCATTCTGTCACCTATCTATCTCTCGTTCCTGTTGACGCTGTTGATTTCCTTAGCTCTCAATCCGCTCGTCACTAAACTGCGTACCATTACCGGCGGCCGCCAAGGTGCAACAGTATTGGTGGTACTCACAATGCTCACGGTTGTTTCCCTGTCTAGCTGGGCTTTCTTTTCGCCCTTCAAGGATTCGGTGATGGATCTTACTGAGGTGTTGCCTCAGTACTGGGAGCGACTGCAGAAGCCTCTGATTCGCATGGAGCAGCATGCAAGTCTCTATGAGGAACGATTGCAGGCAGAAGTTACATCGGAACTGGCGAAGCATGACGCCGCGAACAAGGAAACGAATTTGCAAACCGCCGAGCAGAAGCAAAACCTACCCAACCAGTCCAGCGAGGCAAACACGATTCGATCCGGTCTGGCTCAAATGCTACGGGGTGTCGTAGGAAGCTTTACCAAAGTTGCATTCAACGGAGCGCAGATCCTCATTGTGCTTGTGACGGTATTCTTTGGCGTTGTCTTTATGCTGATGAACCCAAGACCTGTTATCGGTGCGATCTTTTCCATGGTGCCCGAGAGTCGCCATGGCCAAGCCACTGCGATCATGAAACGTATATGCCAATTTGCACCGGCCTGGGGCGGATCTACTTTGGCAGGAATGGTAACCATCGGGCTGTTGGTCTTTCTTCTTATGTGGCCGCTCCTAGGCGTGATGGACGCGTTGGTGCTAGGTCTGATTGCAGGCCTTTTGGAGTCCATTCCCTTTTTGGGACCCACGCTTGCCACTGTCCCTGCCCTGTTGCTTGCGCTTGGAAAAGGGGGAATGACGCCTGTCTGGGTTCTGTTTGCATACATGGGAGTGCAAGCAC
>CAIXME010000690.1 GCA_903920425.1 uncultured Pirellula sp.
CTCAATGAACTGACAAAGCCACCTTTGAACCTGACTCTCAAGCAAGCGACGTCCAAATTGGAGGGAGTGGTGATCGGGGTGGACGGAACAGCATCGGTCGTCGCGCGTTTCACCGACTACGGGCTTTCTCACCAAAATGATGCGATGGAGTCCATTCACCTCGCCGCGGACCAAGTTCCCGACCTGGGCCGTGACCGGTTGCGCATGGCAGGAACGGTATACGAAGCCTACGCGGTGGACCATGCAGCCGAAAACAGCCTAAAGACCCTTGTAGCGCCGTCGTGCATGATTGGTATCTTGCTTGCCTGGGGCTGTCTCAAGAGCATTCGGGCCGCCTTTGCCGTGTTAACCATTGCTGGTGTTGGGCAGTTGCTCGCCATTGCTACGGTCTACTATACGGGAGGGCAGTTTAGCGCAGTACTGATCGTGCTGCCGACCTTGGTGTTCATGTTGACGCTTTCCGGCGCGGTTCACTTGATGAACTACTACAAGGACGTCGGGCTTTGGCACAAAGACCATTTGGGAGCCAGAGCCATGTTGCTTGGCTTCAAACCTAGCGTTTTGTCGAGCATCACTACGTCACTGGGGATGGCTTCGTTGGCAATAAGCCAGTTGTCTCCGGTACGTGAATTCGGTCTCTATTCCGCCATCTCCCTGACTGTTGCTACCTGTTTCCTCATGCTAGGGTTTCCACGCGTTTCGGATTGGTTTTGCAAGTCAGAAATGCGAGAGTCTCAGCTTGCTTTGAACGAGGAAACAAGGGACGAGGCTCACAACGAGGAAGCAGCAGGATGGTTTCAACCGCACCACATTTCGCCAGTTGCAACGCGCTACGTTCATTGGATTGGCAAACACGCGTTGCTCGTATCTGCTCTGGGAATCGCCATTCTCGGATTTAGCTTTTACGGGCTGTTGTATCTGAAATCCTCCACGAAGTTCGACGATTTGTTCCCTAGCAACAGCCCGACAGTCGTCGGCATGAACTTCATCGAAGAGCACCTCGGCCCAATCGCGTCCGTCGAGGTCTTGTTGCACTTGGCGAGCGATGAAGAGTTCGACGTGTTAGCACAAGCTGTGTTGGTCGAGAAGGTGTCCGCCGAAGTGCGCAAGAGCAAGGATGTAGGCGCCGTGATTTCGGGGGTTTCGTTTCTGCCCGCGCTGCCCAAATCCTCCAAGATTCGGGACGTCGCTCGCCGAAGTGTTATGAGATCAGCACTGACGCGAGAGCTTCCAAAATTGATTGAGCAGAATTGGGTAGCACAGACTCCTCAAGGGAACATTTGGCGACTCACGGCCAAGGTGTCCGCATTAACCAACGACGACTATGGATTGTTGACAGACCATGTTCGGGAACGCGTACAAATCGCGATAGAGGATTCACCGAATGGCATGATCCAGGAGACGGAGTTTACCGGCCTATCACCCGTCATGCATGAAACGCAAAAGATGTTGCTCCGGGACCTTGGAGCAAGCTTTTCGACGGCATTCTTGTTGATTACGCCAGTGATGATGCTGATCGCCCGAGGATTTCGAGCGGGCCTATTGATTATGATTCCCAATGTTCTGCCTGAGACATTGGTGTTCGGATCGATGGCTTGGCTGGGATTCCGGTTAGATATTGCGGGCTTGTTGACGGCCAGCGTTGCAATGGGTATCGCCGTAAACGATACGTTGCACTTTGTGAACTGGTACGCCCGACGGCTACAACAGGGAGACACCCGAGAGGTGGCGATTGCGGACACGATGTCCAATTGCGCGATCGCAATGATCCATACGATGCTGATCAGCTGTTGCAGTATGTTGCCATTTATGTTCGCCGAATTCAATCCAACCCGACAATTCGCCTGCCTCATGATTGCCATGATTGGCAGCTCGATCTTGGGCGACCTTGTCCTCCTTCCGGCTCTCTTATTAAGCCCTCTTGGCTTATGCTTGATCCGACGCAAGAAGAATCTAGCGATGGATGGATCGCAAGCCCGCTAGAAGTCTAGCGGGCTTTGAGATGTCGGGTTACTCAATCAAGCAGCAGAAGGCTTGAGTTTGCTATGCCAAAATCCATAGGCAAAGTAGATAACGAGACCAACAAACAGCCAAATCACCAATCGCAACCAGTTTTCGCTCGGCAAAGAGAGCATGAGCAAAACGCACAAGATAATCCCAAGCGATGGAAATACAGGTGACAATGGGCATCGGAATGGGCGTACTCGATCAGGGTCGGTGTAACGCAAAATCAAAACCGACGCACAAACCAAGGCGAAGGCGAAAAGCGTTCCGATGTTGGTCAAGTCGGCCAAGATACTCAAGGGCAGCAAGCTGGCGGCCGAAGCGACAATGACGCCGGTCAGGATCGTCGACTTGTATGGCGTTTGGAATTTTGGATGAATCGCTCCGAAGAAACTGTAAGGAAGTAGACCATCACGTGCCATTGCCAAAAAGATTCGAGGCTGCCCCATCATCATCACCAGGAGAACGGATGTGATACCTGCGATCGCTCCAACCGTGACAATGAACTGCGCCGAAGTGAAACCAACCTTCTCAAACGCACTGGCAACAGGAGCGTTGATATCGATCTCTTTGTAGTTCACCATGCCGGTTAGCACAGCGGAAACAGCGATGTAAAGAACTGTACAAATCAAGAGAGACCCGATGATGCCGATAGGCAAGTCCCGTTTTGGATTCTTGGCTTCCTCGGCCTGGGTCGAAACCGCATCAAAGCCAAGGTAAGCAAAAATCACACCAGCAGCTCCAGCCATCATACCCTTGTCCGTTCCACCGAAGATTTCCAACGGCGAACCAAAGAACGTGATACCTCCATATCCATAGGGAGCGAAGTCCTTCGTCCAGTTTTCTGGATTGACGTACCAAATACCAGCCACAATCACGAACAAAACCACGCTGACTTTGATCGACACCATGATTGCATTGGTAAACGCGCTCTCGGTAACACCACGAACGAGAATCGCAGTGACGATGGCAGTGATCAGAATCGCTGGCAAGTCAAACCAATAGCCGTTAGCAAAGAAACTGCCGGCAGCGACGTTCAACGTTTGCCCCGAGGCCAAGGTCACGTTAGCCGCGTCCCGAGCACTGTTGTAATCAAAGGGCGCTTCAGAAAAGAGATGCAGCGCCCCACCTTTGTCAAAGAGCGTTATCCCAAATTGTTGCAGCAGCTTTTGCAGGTACTTGGACCAACCATGTGCTACCGTTGATGACGCCACCGCATACTCTAAGATCAAATCCCAACCAATAATCCATGCCATCAACTCTCCAAGCGTTGCATAGGCATAGTTGTATGCCGAACCAGCCACGGGGGCCATCGAAGCGAACTCGGCGTAGCAAAGCGCCGCGAAGACGCAAGCAAGCCCTGCGACCACAAACGAAAGAATAATGGCTGGACCAGCTTGATTGGCTGCAGCCTTTCCAACCAAAACAAAAATCCCGGTCCCGATGATCGCACCCACGCCGAGCGCCGTCAGGGAAACAGGTCCCAGCGACCGCTTGAGGCTATGGCCTTTCTCCATATCACCCACCATTGAGTTAAGTGATTTTGTTTGAAATAACTGGCTCCAAACCATAGATATAGGTACTTTCATGAAAAAAGGTCTTGTCTAGAGGAAGCCAAATTCTAGATCCAGATGCCCGGCATTCAATGAGCCAAAGTGCCGTAAATCCAAAGAAATCTCGATTGCCAAAAATTAGAATGGCAAGCTGTAGCATCCAGGTCCCAAGTGTCGTACGGCAGAACTGGGAAACCAAGGGACAGAACAGGTGATTGACGGCCGGAATTCCCCCGGCAGAATGGAGCATATGGAATGCTATGAGCAGATCTCCATTTCATATTGCTCTCACAGGCATTACCCCGTATCGGACGGCCCAATTCAGGACTTAGGGTGAACGATTTTGAACATTGACCCTTCCGGCATTCCGCTCGCGAAAATAGTGATTCTCTCACTCCTGGTCGTTCTCGGTATCGGCTTCGGCTTTGCCTGGTATCTTTCACTGCGATCGAAACTCGCTGAAGGACTACGTCCAACACCCTTTCAACTCTTAGTAGGCTTCATTACCGATTTTCTCGATACGTTGGGCATTGGTTCGTTTGCCACGACCACTTCCTTCTACCGAATTAACCGATGCGTGGCCGATGACAAACTGCCGGGCACGCTCAATGTCGGCCACACCCTTCCAACGATCCTGCAAGCGTTGATCTACATCAATACGATTGCCATTGATCTATGGACGTTGTGGCTTTTGATTTTGGCTTCGGTGATTGGTTCTTATTTAGGAGCGGCGTTGGTCAGCAAATTACCCAAACGCGGCATCCAACTTGGCATGGGAATAGCCATGCTGGTGGCAGTTGGTTTGATGGTAGCAAAATTGGTTGGTGCAATTCCGTCCGGGGGAGAATCCTTGGGACTGACTGGAATCAGCTTGGCCGTTGGCATCATAGGCAATTTTGCATTCGGCGCGTTGATGACGATTGGGGTTGGAGCGTACGCACCGATCATGATTATGGTTAGCCTTTTGGGCATGAACCAAAAGGCTGCGTTTCCATTGATGATGGGATCTTGTGCTTTCTTGATGCCGATCGCCAGTTATCGGTTCATCCAAACCGGCAAGTACGACGCCAGAGCAGCACTGGGCTTGACCCTGCTTGGCTTGCCCGGTGTGGCTATCGCAGCATGGATCATCAAAGAACTTCCGCTCTTTTACTTGAGCTGCCTAGTAGTCGTGGTCGTTACCTACGCCGCCATCTCGATGTTGATCCCGGCTTTGAAACCGGCGAACGCAACCGAGGATGCACCGGAAAAGAGCCAAGCTTAGCAGCGGCTTGTGCTGGGCAGTGCAGGATGGGTTGTGCGGTACTTGCGCTTTGCATCTCTAACTCGCAACTTCAGTCCTAGCCAACTGAGCCCCCGGTGTAAATCCATTGCGGTGTAAATCCATTGCGGTGCAAATCCATTGCGGGGCAATATACCAAGGGCAGAAAAGGTCTCCGGGCCTGTTCGGACACGCGCCTTTGAAAGGGCGTATCCAAAGTGGCGCACGGTAAATGGATGA
>CAIXME010000691.1 GCA_903920425.1 uncultured Pirellula sp.
AACGTCCAAAATACCTTTCGGTGGACCGTGCGTGATCAGGATATCGATATCAGAAGTTATGCTCTGCCAAACAACATCTAGCTCCGAGCGTGCCTTCATGTACGCCCAGTCATAAAACTTGGGGGTGTACGGCGAGCCAAACACACGAAGCCCCGCCACGATCGCGAAGTCATGGATCAGAAAAGTGACTTCTGGATAATCCGCTGGCTGGACGATGCGTTGCTCGATCGCAGTCGAGTGATTTCCCGGCACAAAAACTTTGTGTGGAATATCAAGCTCCGTAAACCACTTAAAAAAAGTCCTCGACTCAGGTTCATTGAGGAACGGGTTCCCGTTATCTGACTCGTCACCGCAGTGAATCACGACATCAGCTTTCGGAACAGAAAGTTTCTGATGCTGGCCATGCGTGTCCGAAATGAACCAAATCTTCAAGGAGTTTCCCAAGGTTAGGTCGACGCTTTTCTGACGAACTCGGACTTTAGCTGCATAGCACCAATGCCTTCGATCTTACAGTCGATGTCGTGATCACCATCGACTAGTCGAATATTCTTTACCTTCGTTCCCCCCTTAACCACCGCCGACGAGCCTTTCACTTTCAGGTCTTTAATCACGATGACGGAATCGCCAGTATTGAGAACATTCCCGTTCGCATCGCGCACTAGATCATCGTCCGGCTGCTCGGTGGCAACCGTTTCGGACGGATTCCACTCGTGGCCACAAGATGGGCAAACGCACAGAATCCCCTCCAAGTAGGTATAGGATTCTTTGCATTCCGGACAGCTCGGCAAATCGCTCACAAACGTGCTTTCTCTTCAATTGAAATCGATTCTGGGAAAGTAGCGATTGTAACGATTCTTCACTGCACTTTTGCACCATCAAGAATGTTTTTCTTTCGGGAAACAGTTTTCGCCCGTCCGTGCGCCCTACGTTTCCGAGGCATTCCTAGACGGCGAGAGCGATTGAACTCTCACAATAGGTGCATCCATTTCGTTTTCAGGACTTTGAGAGATGTCATTACGTTCGCAAGTTGGACTGCTGTTGGTTGCAATCGCCACTGCGTTCGTTGCATTGACGCACTGCATCCAAGTGTTTGTGGTAATACCGGCGTTCGCAGACCTAGAACGAAAAGGTGCCATTCGGGATTTAGATCGGTTTGTGGATGCCATTGGACGCGAAGAGGAATTGCTTTCTCATGCGACCTTAGACTGGTCCGCTTGGGATGATTTGTATTCATTTGTTCAAGAGCCCAATGAACGATTCCAGCAGGCCACACTCAACGACGAAGCGTTCAAACACGCTCACGTAAACCTCATCTACATTTTGGACACTGAGCACAAGGTGGTGTGGGGCGATATTCGGGACATTGAGAACGATCGAAGGTTATCGGCTCCTGATTTAGTGAGCACTCTGGAAACAGAAAATCCACAACTGAACATTTTCAAAGACGTTGATGACAAGCATGGTGGATTGCTGTCGACCAGCCTCGGTCCCATGCTGTTCGCCATGCGGCCCATTGTTACCTCTGAAGGGCTAGGGCCCATTCGAGGCGCGATTATGTTCGGTCGGCTGCTGACTCCCCAGGAACTCGCCGGGATTGCGGGCCGCACGCATTTGGCATTGGATGCATGGCGTTTAGACCAAGAATCCACAGGCAACATCGATCCTTCCATCATCTCCAAGTTACCGAAGGCAGGAGAGAAATTCATCGAGGCCGACGACACCAGCACCATGAGTGCCTACACAGTGCTCAACGACACTTTCGGCAAGCCTTTTCTACTTTTCCAAGCAAGACTTCCTCGCGACATTACCGCACAAGGACGCGTATCAGCTTATACCGCAACCGGCTGCGGATTGGCCGCTGCCATCGTAACCATCGTACTCATCTGGGGCGTGTTGCAATGGAGAGTCGTCTATCCGTTAATGAATATGGCGACACACGCGCAGCTGATCGGCCAAATGGATGATCTGAAATCCCGACTGAATGTTAACCGAAATGACGAAATCGGTGCGATGGCCCGTGCGTTTGACGAAATGGTGGCAAACTTAGCAGAGTCTCGAAAAGAGATTCTGGATTCGGCACACCAGGCAGGCATGGCCGAGATCGCGTCGGAAGTATTGCACAATATTGGCAACGCAGTGACATCTGCGAATTGCTCCATCGAGTGCTTAGAACAGCGGATAGCCGAGTCGAGAACCGCCGGGTTAGATCGTGTGACGAAGATGTTGCAGGAGCAACTTCCACGCGCAGCTGAGTTCTTTACCACAGACCCTCGCGGCCCCAAGTTGGTTGAGTACCTCGTTCAACTGAATGACTGCTTGAGAGACGAAGGTGTTAAAAACGCTGCGGAAGTGAAACGACTGCGGTCCACGGTTCGACATATTCGCGACGTGATATCGGCACAACAAGAGTTCGCAAAACGAGTGGATTTCCGCCAGGAGGTGGATCTCGCCACGCTGGTGAACGAAGTGTTGCAGCTCAACTCGCATGGCATCCGTTGCGCCGAAATCAAAACACATATCGACCTGCCGTGGATGCCTGAGCTGTACATCAGCAAGAGCAAAACAACACAGGTTCTGGTCAATCTCGTTCGCAATGCAATCCAAGCAATGCAGTCGCAAGATTCCGGCATGAGATGCTTGATCATCTGCGGTCGCCTCGTCGACGGCTCCGACTTAGAACTGGAAGTTACTGACACAGGATGTGGTTTTGACGCCGAAGTACAACAAAAACTCTTCTCGCATGGATTTACAACCAAACGCGAAGGGCACGGCATAGGTCTGCACTATTGCGCAAACTCGATCCGAGAATCCGGCGGCTCCGTTACCGCTCAGAGTCCCGGTCCCGGCCAAGGTGCAACGTTCCGAATTCGAATCCCTAACGTTCTAAGACACGACACACCAATCCTTGCCTAAGGGCAGTCGCAACTTGGCCTACATGCGCCAGATGGCCACGCTAATCCTGAGATGAACATGCAATCCAAAGCACACAAGATCCTTCTAGTTGACGACAATCCTGAAATCCACGAAGACTTTAAGCGCATCTTGCAGTTTTACTGCGACGATACGATGGCCGACTTCGAATCGGAGCTCTTTGGCGATGTGCCGGTCAAGAAGTCCAGCCCGTCGGCCCGTTTTGAATTGCATTCTGTCTTTCAAGGGCAAGCCGCATTGCTCGCAGTCGAGAGCGCGATCAAAAATGGCGAACGATTTAGTATGGCGTTTATCGATATACGAATGCCACCAGGTTGGAATGGTATAGAAACAATTCAACGCCTGTGGAAAGTGGATCCGGAACTAGACGTCGTTATCTGCACCGCTTACTCGGACTACTCCTGGAATGATATTGTCGTTGACCTCGGCAACTCCGACCGATTTCTCATCTTGAAGAAGCCTTTCGAAGCGGTCGAAGTCAGGCAGATGGCCATGAGTCTTTGCGCGAAATCGGATCTATCTCGCTCCCGCGCAACGCGAATGGCAGAACTAGAACAAGCCGTTCAAGACCGTACAGGGCAACTGCAAAGAGCTCTCGAAAGCGCCGAAGAAGCCAGCCGATCTAAGACCGCATTTCTTGCCAACATGAGTCACGAGATTCGGACACCGATGACAGCAATCATGGGCTACGCCGATATCCTCATGGAAGACGCTGACTCACCAGGATCTTCGTCCCGACGATCTGATGCAATTGGGACGATTCGTCGAAACGGTGAGCATTTGCTAGAGCTGATCAACGACATCCTCGACCTATCGAAGATCGAAGCAAGAAAACTGACCACCGAGTCACGGGTTTGTCCAGTTGTCGAACTAGTAAACGACGTTATTGCTTTGATGCAAGTTCGCGCGGACGCCAAGAACCTGTTGCTATCTGCAGAATTCGCGTCACCCATACCCGAGACCATTCTCACCGACCCGACACGCGTCAAGCAAATCCTGGTCAATCTCGTCGGCAATGCGATCAAGTTCACCGAAACTGGTAGTGTTCGACTTGTCGTACGTTACTTGCCCGGCGCGTTACCCCACATCGAGTTTGATGTCATCGATACAGGTATTGGTATCCGTGAGGAACACTGTCAGAATCTTTTCAAGCCCTTTATCCAAGCCGATACGTCGGTGACGCGCTGCTTCGGTGGAACTGGGCTTGGACTGGCAATCTGCAAACGACTAGCCGAATTGCTCGGCGGTGACATCGTGCTCGCCGAATCGACTCCAGGCATAGGTTCCATGTTTCGAGTTACGATCAAGGCAGGCTGCAGTGCGGGAGTTCGAATCTCGAATCCCAGTCAAAAAGCAGACGCCACGCAGACGCATGCAGCTCCGTCCCCATTAGCGACCCCCACTGCAAATTCACCTGAAAAGCCTTCCGCCACGCCACAGGCATTGCTCGCGGGATACAACATCCTGATTGCGGAGGACGGACCAGACAACCAAAAGTTGATATCGCACATCCTTAGAAAAGCCGGAGCCGCAGTCGAATTGGCTGAAAATGGCTCGCTGGCCTACGACAGAGCCATGGCTTCACTCCAACAGGGGCAGCCTTTCGATGTGATTTTGATGGATATGCAGATGCCGGTTATGGACGGATATGAAGCAACCTCGTCACTGCGTCGCTCCGAATACGGAGGTACGATCATTGCATTGACCGCGCACGCGATGGCTGGCGATCGCGACCGGTGTATCGCTGCTGGATGCGATGACTACGCCACCAAACCGATTCAGCGCCAATTGCTCTTGGACCTTATCCGTTCCTACCCGTGTGCCCAGAATAGCAAAGTTAGCTGCGTTGCCGAGACGCAGCCTGTGCGCTAATCCGCAAGGATCTGTGCAACGGAATTGTCGTAGCACAGAAACCTGGGACGTTTGCTACGTTAGAATACCGAGCAAAGAATTTGCGTCGAAGCGGGGAATGTCCCCGCTTGCCCGCCGAATATGCAATGCCTGGGTTTCTCAATGTCCCTACCTACCAACCCGTCGCCCGCCGAATCCCAGCAGGATTCGGCGAGGCTCTTTGATGCCTTTAGAGCCTTAGTGGAATCGTCTCCCGACATTGCTTTCGTTACCGATCGAAGCGGTAATTGCCTCTATTGCAACGATGCGGCTATCCATTTTGCAGGGCGACCACAATCACAAATCATCGGTCAAGTTGGTGCACTTATTCTGGGAGATAGTGCGGCAGATACGTTACGACTCATCGATGATCGGGTGATAGCGACTGGCCGTATGGCGACGGAAGAGTGTTCCATATCGAGACAAAACCATGCTCACTTCTTTCAAATTCGCAAAATGCCTTTTCTCGATGCAAACGGTACCATTCAAGGTATCGTGACCACGGCACGTGAAAACGCAACCGCTTTCCAAGCAGAACGTACCATTCGAGCTTTAACTGTATTCAATGCCGCTCTTGGGCAAGATTACTTTCGATCGCTCGTCTCTTATTTGTGCGACGTTTGTAATGTAAGAATCGCTTTCGTGGGTCAGTTGGTTTTGGCCAACGAACCTTTTGTCCAAACGCTATCTGTTTTTCAAAATGGCCAGCACCAAGAAAACTTTCGGTATGCGTTAAAAAACACTCCTTGCGAAAAGCTCGTATTCCATTCGATTTGCTACTACCCCTCCGGAATTCAAACCGAATTCCCCGACGATACGATGTTGGTTCAAATGGGAATGGATAGCTACTTGGGGATACCGCTATTTGGTAGCAGTGGAAAGCCCATTGGCCTTATTGCGATGCTCCATGATGCGTCCATGCCACTACCCGATCAATCGAAAACGATTCTGGAAATTGTCGCAGCACGAACCGCATCCGAAATGGAGCGATGTTTGGTCGAGGAGCAACTACGAGCAAGTGAGCAGAGTTATCGCCAGGGCTTGCATTTTCGCGAAGCGATCATTCGGACTGCCGGTGAGGGTATATGCGTCTGCCATGCCATCCCCCATCATCCCTTTGTCGAGTTCTCGGTGTGGAACGATCGCATGACCGACATTACAGGGTTTAGCGTTGACGAAATAAATCGATTCGGATGGTACCAGAGTTTGTATCCCGACCCAGAGTTGCAAAAGCTGGCCATTGCTCGAATGGATCGTATGCGTGCCAGTGATGATTTAGTTGCAGAGGAATGGGAAATCACTCGCAAAGATGGCGCTCGACGTACCTTAATCATCTCAACGTCCCGCGTCGAAATGAGCGATGGTGGCGATGGAATTGTTGCTATCATGCAAGACGTCACCGATCGGCTTCAAGATGCATTAAAGCTAAGTCGAACGGCCGATCTGTTGCGTGCCGTCGCGGAAGGGACGACAGAAGCAATCTTCGTTAAAGACATCGATGGCAAATACTTGTTCGTCAACAATGGCGTTGCGAAATTCGTCGGAAAATCGTGTCAGGAGATCATAGGACAAAACGATACGTTCCTGTTTGACTCCGAAAGCGCCCGGAACTTGATGGAACGTGATCGTAACATCATGAGGCATGGGATTCATGAAACAAATGAAGAGCAATTGACATCCGATGGTATCACTCGCGTTTACTTGGCGACAAAAGGCCCCTATCGGAACGAACAGGGGGAAGTTATCGGGCTGATCGGGATCTCCCGCGATATCACAGAGCGCAAACGCGCAGAGGAATCCGTCTACGAGAATGAAGAACGATACCGAAAGCTGTTTGAGACAATTACAGATGCTATCTTCGTCCTGGATTCTAAAGGAAAGATACATTCGGCGAACTCCGCCGCTGCTAGGATGCACGGCTACACCATCGAAGAATTGCTCAAACTCAACATACGTGATTTAGACTCGCATCGCGACTCAGAGAAAGTGGCGGACCGAATCGAACGCCTCCGCGCCGGGGAAAACCTGACATTCGAAGTGGAGCATCGTCGCAAGGATGGAACCATTTTCCCACTGGAAGCGGTAGCAACTCCATTCCTGTTCCAAGGTGAAACATTCATTTTGGCATTAGATCGCGACATCAGCGATCGCAAGACGGCAGAACGCGCGATGCGATTGACGCAATTCTCAATCGACCGTTCGGTGGAATCAGTCTTCTGGATCAATCGATATGGTGTCATTCTCTATGTCAACGACGCAGCATGCGCGACACTTGAATATCCTCGTGAAGAACTCATTGGTGCATGCGTTTGGAACATCGATTCCAGTTTTCCGGAATCGCAATGGGCAGCGCACTGGGACGAGATAACCCGTCGCGGATCCTTCTCGTTTGAGTCTGAGCATGAAACCAAAAATGGCAGAAAGATCAAGACGGAGGTTACTGTAAATTATTTGCAGTTCGATGGGCAAGAATACAACTGCGCCGTTATGCGAGATATCACCCAGCAAAAGCTTCTCGAACAGCAACTGATGCAGTCTCAAAAGATGGAAGCTATTGGACAACTCGCAGGCGGTATTGCCCATGACTTCAATAATTTGCTAACGGTTATCAATGGTCGTTGCGCTTTGTTGCTGGCGGACTATCCCGCAGATACGCCTCTAACGAATTCCCTTGGCGAGATACTCGAGGCAGGAAATAGAGCTGCCCAACTAACTACACAATTGCTGGCGTTTAGCCGACGTTCGCAAGTGGAAATGAAGAGAGTTCATATCAATAATGTCGTAGCGAAAATTGAGAAAATGCTCCGGCGGCTGATCGAGGAGCGGATTGAGTTGATTGTCGATCTGGATCCCAACGTGCAGCCTATACTCGCAGATACGATTCAAATTGAGCAAGTCCTGATGAATCTGGCTGTCAATGCTCGAGATGCGATGCCCTCTGGAGGGCAATTGGAAATTGAAACCAAATTGATTGCAAAGGGCGAGCTAATCGACTCGGAACGAGTCAATGATCCATCACGTCAATATGTGCAACTGGTCGTTCGCGATAACGGAACAGGCATGACGGACGATGTGCTATCCCATATCTTTGAGCCATTTTTTACAACTAAAGAAACGGGAAAGGGAACAGGTCTGGGGCTTGCCGTCGTTTATGGAATAGTCCAGCAGAACAAGGGGAGCATTCGCGTGGAAAGCAGGGTGGGTATCGGCACGACTTTCAAACTGTACTTTCCCGTTGCTGATGCCCCTGTCCCAAAAATCAACGAGGTCCAACCCATTGCATCATCCGAGAATTCAGAAACCATACTTCTCGTGGAAGACGAAAGCGGCGTTCGCAAGATTGCGAAAATGGCCTTGGAACAACAAGGATACGTTGTCTTGGAGGCCGTCTGCGGTTCGGACGCCCTCGCGATCGCAGAAGATGACAACCAAGTAATCGATCTGCTGCTGACCGATATCATAATGCCCGGAATGAACGGGCGGGAACTGGCCGATTTACTCCGTCAACGGCGCCCCAACCTGCCAATTATGTACATGAGTGGCTACCACGAAGATCCTCAAATCCGGGACATCTACAACAACCAGCGTGAGCGTTTCCTGCCCAAGCCTTTTTCGGTCCACTCCTTCTTGCAATGCGTCCAAGATGCGATCCGAAACGCTTAAGCTCCATTCGATTTGTACCAATGGACCAGTGGCAAAAGTGACGGCAAGTCGATCGTCATATCCAAATCGCAAAATGGCAGACTCTGCATTGAACCAGAGTGAAGCTTAAGAGAATCTTCATCTCTTCCTTATTTGGATTTAAGCGCCACTGCATATAGTTCCGTCAGTCATTCTGAGCGCGGCGCGCAAACGCGTATCGATCGTCACCATTTTTCACCAACATCGCCGACTGGCTACGATTAGGAAGCGGTGCGCGATGACCATCAACGATTACCCATAAACATCCATGATTTCGCCCATGAAACGTATCCTATCTATCGTAGTTTGTATCGCCGTATTTTTCGGACTGATGGCTGTGCGCCCTTATCTAAGATTGACGGACAATATCCAACGCGGGGACTCTCTTGCCGCACAAGGTGAGTACGACAAAGCTTTCTATGCGTACGGCGATGCATTGCACCGCTTCCCAGACAACCCACTCCCATACTTTCGGCGTGCAATTGCGATGCAAAACGCAGGTAAGCACACCAAAGCTCAAGTTGATTTGGGTGACGTGATCCGATTGAGACCGAATTTCGGACCTGCATATCGATTGCGTGCGGAGTCGCTGCGTGCCCAAGGGCTCCAGGATAAAGCCAAGCAAGACGATGCCCGCGCTGATGAGCTCAAAACAGGCAAAGACTTGGCAGCATTGCGTGAACTCAAAACAGTCGATGAGTCAAACGATGGCACGAAAGTGAAGCCGTAAGGCTACTGCAGTCTCAGTCGACCGTTTCGAAGTATGCTGCTCGTTTGCACCGTTTTGCAGGCCATAGGCCACCAATCTTTCGCTGGTTTTTTAGGGCTTAAGACTCACCTAAGCCTGCAACCAAAACAGCGTTGCAATCCTGTTTCCAATCGGAATGTAGATGCCCGTGAAACGCATCAGACGCCGTCGAAAGCCTCCTGAAGAGCCCGCACGTCCAGCTTCGTCATTTGCATCATGGCACCCATGAAGCGGCCAATCTTATCGGTATCCTCGGATGCCAACCATTGGCTCACTTGCGCGGGAACAATCTGCCAGGCCATACCGTACTTGTCCGTTAACCAACCGCATTGGATCGCGTTCCCTCCCTCGACAAGCTTGCCCCATAGCGTATCAATCTCTTCTTGTGAGTCGCATGACACAGACAGGGAAAACGCGTTGGTAAATTCCCATGGCTGGCCAACATTGAGCGCAATGAACGCCATACCTGACAGTTCAAACTCAACTGTCATGACAGAATCGTTCGCAGGATTTCTCACGATGCGATTGATTTTGGAATCAGGCAATAGCGTCACATAAAATCTGGCTGCTTCCTCGGCTTGGTGGGGATAAGAAAGAAACGGAGTAATCTTTTGCTTTAGTTTCATGTTGCTCTTCCAATCGAAAATCCATTGCGTGCGTTAAAAGCGGACCAAGAAAGGTTTATGGCATTTCCCCGGGCACCATCACCATCCATTCAATTCCAAATCGGTCTGTGAGCATGCCGTATCGTGGTGACCAGAATGTTTTGGTCAACGGCATTCGCACTTGGCCCCCTTCGCTCAAAGCCGCAAAGAATCGATCAGCTTCCTCAATCGTGCCGACACTCAGCGTCAACGAAAAACCATGAACCCCTTCGCCCGCGTTACAGCCATCGGCAACCATGATCCGACTCTCTCCAATCTTGATCGAGGCATGCATGATTTTGTCTTCGAAGCCAGGCGCAAGAATTCCCTCTGGGATCGGCTCAGGACTTTCATTGAAGCGCATGACCATTTCGATCTGTGCATTTACGGCCGTTTGGTAAAACGCGAGAGCCTCGGAACAGCGACCACCAAAGAACACATACGGTTGAACCAACGGAGACATCATCTTTTTCCTCAACATCAAAGGGCCATACATCGAAAATCCGAATCAGCGTCGCGAGTCGGTTGTGCAACCTAGTCGATTGGATCTCGCCATTCTCGACAATGTGATCGACCGCTTTTTCAAAATTTCGCAGGTCTTGGCACCTCAGGAGCCTGGATTTCAAACAAGAGATCCAAAGCATGCAAAAAGAAAACCAACCAGTCTCGAATGCCTACCAGATCCGGTATGCGTATTTCAAGAGGGGAGGGATTGATGGCCGGGGAGCACGCACCGCAGAGAGGTTTTCGATTGGAGCGGTTCGGTCCGCACGGGACAGCAACCCGTAGAACAGACGCGGCAACTCCGAAAAGCCACCGGATCCAGCGAAGAAAAGTACCCCCGGCTGGATTCGAACCAGCGACTGCGCGATTAGAAATCGCGTACTCTATCCAACTGAGTTACGAGGGCAGGATAGCGGTTTACTAGTGTAGCGTACCCCGAATTATCGAACTAGGTATGTTTGATTTTTCAGTTTTTAGGGCCCAAAGACATCGCGCAGGCCCCAGAATCATGCTTCTACGCCCTTGGACTGACTCCTCCCGCCTGTTTCGCATCTCATCGCTGCGGATTGATCAGCTCTTTTGGCAACGCGTCGCTATTTGCGAGCGATCCGGATCGCAGATTATCCAAAAGCCCCGCCCGGACCTGAACCATGCTCTCGAGCACTTCAAGGGCCCTCTGCGAGATCTCATTCTGCTGCCAACGATCATCTGGCATCGCAAACAACTCCGCCTTCTCCTGAGGCAATTCTGTCTGATCCCGGTTGCATTCCCACCGGCAGCTCCACGCTGGTACCGCGACGTGAATCTGGTCTTGGAATAGCGAACAGGCGACCTGATTCGCGGGTGGCCAGTGTTCAGCCGCGAACGCGTCCGTTTGCGTGACCAAATCCATAGGGCTTGCAGATTCGCCAATCGCTTTGTTTCCACCGAGCCAACTGCGGATGGTACTGGCGATCATATGAGGTTGCACCATGAATGGAACGCGAATCCCCAAATCCAATTGATGTCCAGGCCGAATAATCAAAGGCAAATGAATGGTCTCGGCGTAAAGCGATTGCCCCGCCGTTCCCACCCATCCATGCTCTCCCATAGGAAAGCCGGCCACCCCAGCCAATACCAGCAAGCTCGATTCGGCTAGCCCCAGTTCCCCAAGAGCGTTCTCAATGATAGACCATGCATCGTCGTAGGCGATCGATTGACCTCCTGCGGCACAAGCCCATCCAAATATCTCGTCTGGGTCGGTGTTTGGCATGATTCTTAGCGAAGCGGGTTCGGTTTCGCGCGGCGGATCCGGATCTCCTTCATCGCACATCACCATACGATACTCGTACGGTGCATCCCATTTTCCGCTTAGGCCTTTGGAGTGAATCCACAGGAACGGATAGTCCGAGAGTTGATTTGCCCAGGCGCCAAGTGCAGTCTCAATCAACTGTTCGATATGCGTCGTACCGGATTCGCCCTCTGTCGAGTCCGATGTTTCTGCGAAGAGAACATCGCCAAAGGCATCGCGATCCATGTTCTCCACCAACGAAAGCGAGTCGGTAACGAGCAATCCATCCTCCCACTGCATTGGGCTAGCAACCTGATTGCCCTGACGCGATCCAAAATGGGTACCGGACCACATCGACTCCAGGACATCGTATGGCAAAAGCGTATCGGCCCAATATTGATCAAACACAATGGCACGACTTGCAAAGGAGTCCCAGTTTTTCGTTGGGGCAATTGCACCGCCGTAACTGCCAACCAAATTGCAGCCCAGCCCCTCGATGGTCAAAATGACCACATGTCGCTTGCCAATAACAGGCTCCGGTGCATCCATTTGTTTCAGAGCTACGGGGGCGTGATCTTGAACCAAAGTTCCATCTTCTCACCTGCCCATTTGAAAACGGACTGAGCATGTGGGTCGACGACAACCGGTTGATCATCGACGAGGAACAGACCTACTGGATTTACGAGCGGCGCCCCGGCGAATACGACCTCAGGCTTGCCTCCATCTGGTACTTTCCAAAGCGTTTTCTTGTAACCGTCGGTTACCCACGCCGTACCTTTGCTATCCACGACGACTTGGTGGCCATACTCGAAGGTCGGAGATGCGACGATGACTTCCTTTTTTCCACTGGAATCGAAACGCTGTAGTTGCTCAGCATCTTTCGACACGACCCAGACTCGATCTTGCTTGTCCACAAACAAACCGCTTGGATTGGCTGCGGCGAAGACCGTTGGCTTGTCCGCGTCCGGCGCTTTGCTCCAAACCACGCGTCGTTCAGCATCTGCGACGTACAACGTGCCATTGCTGGAAACGGCAATATCCATTGGAATCCCAATGATGCCGGACATGAGCGGCTTCATCTCGTTGGATTCAGTGCGAACGTACACTTCGCGTGTCGCAGGATCTCCAACATAGATCGCCCCATTCGG